>CALXEN010000125.1 GCA_944387325.1 uncultured Clostridia bacterium
CAGGTAGATGGCAGTGGTCACAGACCAGTAGAATACGGTAAAGGGGGAGTTCTGTTTGGCTTCAGCTTTCTTTTCCCGGGTATAGTCCCCCTCCTCCAGCAGCCGCTGATAGCAGCCCCATCGGGAGGCCACCAGAACGATGAAGTAGCAGCCCAGAGAGATCATAAAGAACATGAGGCAGAGGGCGCAGACTGCGGCAAAGTACCGCTCAAGGGCGGCGGCGCCAAAGAGGGGGACCACGCTGAGGATACAGAGAAGGATCCCAATGACCAGCCCGGAATGATACCGGTCCTCAAACTCTTCCTTCTTTTTCTCCACCATCCCGGCCACCCCGTACTGGGTCTCCAGGGGCTCCTTCTCCAGATACTCGTATTTCTCCAGCTTGATCCCGCTGGGCACCAGAAACGCCACCCCCAGTGCTACAATGCAGAAAAGGGCAATGATCCCCAAAGCGGCGGCAGGGTCTTCCCCCAGGGGAAGAAATCCGAACTCGGCGCTGCCCGACAGAAAGAGAAGGGGAACGGGACAGAGAATACAAAGGCTCACTCCTAAGGCGATTTTTCGGTGGGCGGCCTGGGCTAGATCCAGGTAGGCGTTGGCCTCCTCCAGGGTCATGGTGGGGATGGTCTCCTCCGCCCGGGGAGACAGGTCCGCAAAACCCTCCTCCTGGGGAGCGTCCTCCTTTAAAAGGTAATCGGTGGATACCCCGAACAGCTGGCTCATTTTCAAAATCTTATCCAGGTCGGGGGTGGAAGCCATGGACTCCCACTTGGAAACAGCCTGGCGGGAAATGTCCAGCCGGGCGGCCAGCTCCTCCTGGCTCCATCCCTGGCTCTTCCGCAGCTTTATGATCTTTTCTCCCAGTGTCATGGTGATACAGCTCCTTTGGTTTGGTGTTTTCACTGGCTTGATTCTACCAAAAAAATCCGTTGCAGGCTACCAACCAGACCTGGTTTTTTGTCAACTGTGGGTTGCAACTGAAAAATCATGGCTTGGCCCTCACGATTCCGATGAATTTTATAGAAAAATCCTCAAAAGAGGGTTGACAACTTTCCTTGTCAATGCTATATTAAAAATGACAAGAATAGTTGTCAACTTGACTTGGATAGTTGTCAGAATGGAGGTGGCGCCATGCCCCTGTATAACCGATTGAAGGAGCACAGAGCCCGGCTGGGAGTGAACCAGCAGGAGATGGGCCGGCTGGCGGGGGTGTCCCGCCAGACCATCAGCCAGATCGAGCGGGGAGACTACTCTCCCTCCGTGACCCTGGCCTTGAAGCTGGCCAAACTCTGCGGGGTGACAGTGGAGGAAATATTCAGTTACGAGGAGGAGAATGACCATGAAGGATAACATTGAAAGAGAAAACAGAAAAGCGTTTCCCAAGTTCATTTTAATTGTACTGGTCTCGGCGCTGGGGGGTGGCATTGTGGGCCTCTGCGGCGGGATTCTGGGGATCCAGAACCTGGAAAACGCTCAGGAAACCATCCTCAAGGTGATGGGAGTGGCAGTCCCCTGGGGCATCCCCGTCATCCTGTTGACGTTGGTGCTGCCCGGCTGGCTGCTCTACCGCCAGGCCAACAAAATGTTCCGAAACTGGGATGGGGAAGAGGAAGAGCTTCCCCGGAAGGCTGAGGAAAAGCTCAGCTACGGGCTGCTCTTCTCCAACATGGCCTTTATTCTGGACTGCTTCTTCCTGTCGGCCTGCCACATGGCCAGCACCAACCAGGGAATGATCCTGACCATTGTACTTTACTGCCTGGGATTGGTCCTTGAAATTGTTCTCCAGCAGAAAATCGTGGACCTGACCCGCCGGATGAACCCGGAAAAGCAGGGCAGTATCTATGATCTGAAATTTCAGAAGAAGTGGATGGAAAGCTGCGATGAGGCAGAACGGGCCAAAATCGGCCAGGCCAGCTATAAGGCTTTCCTTGTGACCACCCAGGTGGCAGCCATTTTGTGGCTGGTCACCGTGATGGCCAACTTTATGATGGGCACTGGCCTTTTTGCCACCCTGCCGCCCCTGATTATCTGGGCCACCATGCAGGCGGTCTATACCATCACCACCATCAGACAGGAGCGGGGAACAGATCCCCTGTAAACAAGAAAGCCCCGGAGGTGCACCCTCCGGGGCTTTACTCTGCTTATTCGTGTTTGCCGTGATGGCCATGACTGTCTCCCTGACCATAGCCCTTCCCTTCGGAAAGACTCTGGCCGGAATATTCCTCTAGAAGCTGTCGGATCTGGGCCATGGTCATGGAGGAAACCTCCTCCGGGGTCAGCTCCGGGTCATACTGGATCAACTCCAGCCAGGCCTGGTATTTCCCGCAGGAGAGCCCCAGGTCATGGGCATCCTGCGCCTGGTCCATCCCCATGCCGTAACAGTGGGCGTTGGCCATCCCGACGGTACAGCGTGAGAGATAATCCAGGATCCGCTGCCCCTGGGCAGTGTCGGACTGGGCTACCCCCAGAGAGAGATATCCGTCCTGAGCCAGGCACCGGGTGACGGTGTCGCTGGCCAGCAGGGCGTCTACTGCCTGGGTGTAGGGCAGTCCCTCCACCTCCAGTTGTTGGGCCAGCTCCTGCCCATCCTGATTATAGCCGGTGACCGAGACCACCCGGTCAAACAGGTTTACTCCCAGCTCCAGGGAGGGGGTGATGTCCACCGAGATGAGGGCGGTGGGAGCGATATAGAACCGATATCCCCCCAGGAAGGCCAGCAGGGCCAGACAGGCGGCGGCCAGCCCCAGGGCGGGCCGGAATACCCGGAGGCGGGGGCGGGAAGGTTCCAGGGCTTCCAGCACCCGGCGGCGGGTCTCCGCTTTCAGCCGGGGGGAGGCGTGGACCGAGTCAAACGCCCGGCGAAGTTTATCTTCCATCGTCCTCACCTCCCAGTTCCTGTTTCAGCCGGTCCCTGGCCCGGGCCAGCAGGGTATAGACGGTATTGGTGTTCTTGCGGAGGATGACCCCTATCTCCGGGGCAGAGTATCCCTCGTAATAGTGGAGGTAGATCACATCCCGGTATTTTTGGGGCAGGGCCAGCACCGCTTCCAGCACCGGGCTGTACACCCCAGCACCGGGGTCCGCCGGTTCGGGCAGTCCTTCCAGGGGCTGGGTCCGGCTGCGAAAAAAACTCTTCAGCAGCTCTCGGCAGGCGTTCAGGGTCACTTGGATGATCCAGGCTTTTTCGTGGGCGGGGGAGTGGAAGGGTTCCCGGCGGAGGGTATACTTCAGGAACACAGTCTGGAAAATATCCTGGGTGTCCTGCTGGTTTTTCAGGTGGACCAGGCAGATCCGCTGCACTGTGTCTCCGTATTCCTCAATGGCCCTGGCGAGCCGGGCTTCCTCCACCATACACATTCCTTTGTTCCCGTCTCAGGCGGCCCACCCATGGCAGGCGCCGTGGCCGCTGCAGATTCGCTCTCCGTTTTGGCAGGTGCGATACCGGGCGTGGCAGTCACCGCCGGTGTAATCGCAGATTCCGTCACCGTTCTGATCGGTGAAGTTCCGCCCGGGGCAGTTCTGGGAATAATCACAGATTCCATCCCCGTCTCCGTCATAAAAGCGGGGCCCGGCGGCAAAGGCGGCAGTGGTGGCGATAACGGCCACCAGCAGAAAAACCACCACCACAGAAATCAGTTTTTTCATAAGCATCCCTCCTGTAAAATCAATAGGCTTGGAAAGCCTTTCACCTGTAATACGATTGGAGGGAAGGAAACCATTCACAGGTCACAAAATTATTTTCCCAGATATTCCAGGATGGAGTGGGCGGCAATATTTCCCTCTCCCACGGCCTTGGCAACCTGGTAAGGACGGCCGGTACAGTCCCCGGCGGCAAAGCAGCCGGGGATGTTGGTGGAAAGGTTCCGGGCAGTGCGGATGTGGGGTCCTTCCAGCTCCAGCCCCGGGAGAAGGGTGGCGGGGGCCACCGAGTTCCGGAGCAGGAATACCCCGTCTACTGCCCGGTCACTGCCGTCCCCCAGCAGGACGGACTCTACCCGGCCCTCTCCCCGGATGGCACGGATGGGGAAGGGCAGCCGCTCCAGGCCGGCCCCCTCCGGGACTTCCTCCTTGTAGGGGGTGTAGAGATAAGCCTTCCCCGCCAGCTGGGCCAGATACTCCACCTCGTGGTGGTACTGGGGGTCGGTGCAGAGGATGGCGATGGTTTTGCCCTTGTACAGGAATCCGTCGCAGGTGGCGCAGTAGCTTACCCCTCGGCCCAGGAGGGCTTCCTCCCCCTCCAGGGCTTTGGGCCCGGCGGAGCCGATGGCCAGCAGCACCGTTTTGGCCTGGTAGAAATCGTTTCCCCCCAGGAGGGAAAAGCCGCTGTCATCGGGCAGGATGTTGGTCACCAGCCGGTCGGTGATCTCCAACCCGGCGGCGGCGATCTGGGCGGTGAACCGGGCGTTCAGGTCGGCCCCGGACAGGGTTTCCATCCCGGGGTAGTTGGCGATGGCCTCGGACAGCCCCACCTTCCGGCTCAAGGCGGGGGAGCCAAGCCAGAGGATGGATTTGTTGTGGAGTTTCAGGTTGAGGGCGGCGGACAGCCCCGCAGGGCCGGTGCCGATGATGGCGACATCATACATGGCAGATACCTCCTTGGAAAAGAAAAGGGGACGGGCTTTTTTCAAAACCCGCCCCTCGTTGGAAGGTTATTTCATCAGCTCGTCGGCCATGGCGTCCAAAGCGGCCTGGTCGGCAGGCTTGAGAGCGGACAGGATCTTGAGGCCGTTCTCCATCCAGGTGATGTTCTTGCAGTTTTCCAGCATCCCCTTCATGATCCGGGCGGCGGTGGGAGCCCAGGACCCGTTCTCAATGAGACCGATGGTCCGGTTCTGGTAGCCCCGCTCGGTGAGGTGCTCAATGAACTGGCGCATATAGGGGAAGATGTCCCCATTGTAGGTGGTGCTGGCCAGAACCAGCTTCCCGTACCGGAAAGCGTCCTCCACGCACTCTGCCATATCTTCCCGGTGCAGGTCGGCAACCACTACCTTGGGGCAGCCCCGGGCGGTGAGCTTGTCAGCCAACTCCCGGACGGCCTTGGCGGTGTTGCCGTAGACGGAGCAGTAGGCAATCATAACGCCCTCGCTCTCCACCCCGTAGCTGGACCAGGTGTTGTACTGGTTCAGGTAGTGGGAGAGATCCCCGGACAGCACCGGCCCATGGAGGGGGCAGATGGTCTGGATGTCCAGAGCGGCGGCCTTTTTGAGAACGGCCTGGACCTGAACGCCGTACTTGCCCACAATGCCAAAG
>CALXEN010000126.1 GCA_944387325.1 uncultured Clostridia bacterium
CCTGCTGAAAGGGGCGGCACTTCCCGCAGGTACCAGTTTGGCCGAGCTGGAGACGGCAACCCGCCAGGCAGCCCTGACGGCCCGGGCCCACAGCATGGCAGAAGATCTGTGTTCTCTCTGCCGTAAAAAACCCGAGCCCATGGGGTTGGCGTACACTCAGCCCCCAGTGCTGATAGATGAAAAATAAAGAAAACGCCCTTCCGGGAATGCTTCCGGAAGGGCGTTACTATTTGCTGTAAAGGGATTAGGATTTCTTGCCGGTATCCTTAATGCTGGCTTCCAGTTCAGCAGTGATGGAGGCCAGCCGGGCAGCCTTCTCAGCGGCAGCCTGGGCCAGGGTCTCCTCGGTGACGGCGGCAAACTGCTGGGTGGTGCTGGCCCACTCCTGCATCTTCCGCTGCCGTACCTGCTGACGCATGGCTTCAGCTTCACGGCGGCGCTGCTGCAGCTCCTGAAGGTGACGGGCGGCTTCTTCCTGCTTCCGGCGGAGGGCGATCTCCCGCTCGATCCGCTGGCGTTCGGCTTTGTTGGCCCGGTCCAGATCCATCTGAAGCTGGACCACATCAGTGACGGAGCCTCCGGTGGGGGAGTTGGCGGTGGTGGCCACGATCCGCTCCTGGGCCCGGCGGACCATCTCCTGCTGGACCATCTGTTCCTTGGCCAACCGCTCTGCCTCCAGATAGGCAAAGTGAGCGGCATCCTGCAAAGCCTGTTCAGCGGCACGCTGCCGGTCAGCCTCCTGATGGAGTGCCTCTTCCTGGGCCCGGCGCTCCAGGTCCAGACGAGCAGCTTCCTGCTGTGCGGTGCGGAGTGCCTGCCGCTGGGCGGCGTCGGCCTGGGACCGGCGGGCAGCATCCTGGCGGATGATGGATTCCCGGTTCCGGATCACTTCCATCCGCCGGGCTTCCTCTTTCTGCCGCATCTCCTCCCGTTCCTCCTCGGTGAGAGGCTGGGGAGAGGGAGTCAGGCTGGAGGTGATGGTGGCCTCGGCGGTAGCTGCCAGTTCGCTCATCTGCTCGGCAGCCATCTTCTCCCGCTCCTCTTGGAGCTGGCGGGCCTCCATGATCCGGCGGTTGGCCTGGGCCTGAGCGTAGAGCTGCAGCTCCTGGGTCCGCATGATGGCCTCCTGCTGGGCACGGATATCGGCCCGGCGGCGCTTTTCCTTGCTGATCCGCATGGCCAGGATCTTCCGTTCCCGTTCGTTGAGCATTTCAATGTAGGCAGGGGTGAGGGAACGCAGGTCCACGGTATTTACGTCGGGTTTGTCCGGTACATCCGGCAGCTCCAGCTTGATGGGCTCTGCCTCGGGCAGGTCAACCGGTTCGGGAGCGGGCTGCTGAACGGGAGCGGCTTCCTGAACAGGCTGGGGTCCCTCCTGAACGGGTTTGGGTTCTTCCTGGACAGGCAGGGCCTCTTCCTGGACGGGAGCGCTCTCCTGAACGAGAGCGGGCTCCTCAGCAGGCAGAGAGATCTCCACCGTGTGTTCCTCCTCTTCCTCCTGAAGGGGAGCGGACTTCTCTTCAGGCTGAGAAGCCGGTACCGCAAAGGACGGTGCCCTGAAAATGGGCTCCCGGGCCGCAGCCGGCTCTTCCCGGACAGGTTCCTCTTTTACCGGCTCCTCTCCGACGGGGTCCACAAAAGCAGGTTCCTCCTGCACAGGCTCCTCGTATACCGGCTCCTCCTGCACAGGTTCCACAAAGAGGGTTTCTTCCTCTTCAGGTTCCTCGTAAGCAGGCTCTTCCCCGGCAGGTTCCTGGTACACGGGCTCTTTCTGCACAGATTCTTCCGGAATGAAATCCTCCTGAACAGGCTCCTGGGCGGCGGCATTGGGCTGAAGGACCAGATCCTCGTCGTCCATGCCGTTGAGGTCAAGCTCCATGGTAGCCTGCTCCATAAAGGCCATCATATCGGGGTTGGCATATCCGTACTCATCATCGTCCTCGTCATCCCGGTGCTGTTCGCCCTTCTGACCCTGGGAGCGGAGACTTTCCCGCAAATCCACCAGGAAGATCCACCAGACGCAGATGAAGAGGGCGGCGATACAGACCAGAATGATATTCCGTACCAGAGAATCAAAATAGTTCTGATACTGAAGGAAAATCTTCACCGCATAGCCCAGAATGCCGCTGAAAATAAGGCTGACAACAAGATTGCGGATCAGGGTTTTTTTATTCAAATGCTTCACATCCTTCTCGAAAAAATAATGATGATGGCAGAATTATTTGGTACCGAAGATCCGGTCACCGGCATCGCCCAGACCGGGCACGATATAGCCGTTCTCGTTCAGTCTGTCATCCAGCTGAGCCACATAAATATCCACGTCGGGGTGCGCCTCGTGCAGTGCCTTCAGCCCCTCGGGAGCGGCAATCAGGCCGATAAACTTGATATGTTTGGCCCCGTGCTTTTTAATCTGAGTTACTGCGTCGCTGGCGCTGCCGCCGGTAGCCAGCATGGGATCCAGTACGATGACCTCACGCTCGGCAATATCGCTGGGCAGCTTGCAGTAATATTCCACCGGCTCCAGGGTGGTCTCATCCCGGTAAAGGCCGATGTGCCCTACCTTTGCGGCAGGGATCAGGCTCAGCATCCCGTCTACCATTCCCAGCCCGGCCCGGAGAATGGGGACCAGGGCCAGCTTTCTTCCGGCCAGGACCTTGGTCTTGGCCACGGCGATGGGGGTCTCGATCTCCACTTCCTCGGTGGGCAGATCCCGGGTCGCCTCATAGCAGAGCAGCATGGCGATCTCGCTTACCAGATCACGGAACTCCTTGGTGCCGGTGCTCTTATCCCGCAGAAGGCTGATCTTGTGCTGCAGAAGAGGATGGCTGACGATCATGGGTTCACTCATAACAGTACACTCCTATCACTTTATGTAGAAATACGATCTTCAAAACAAAGAACCAAAAGACGGACCCGGGATCATTCCTTCCCGGACTCTGCCCGCTGACGTTCCGCCTGGCTCAACCGCAGATAACGGGGGACCAGCAGGGCAGGGGAAACGCTCTCACCCCGGCGGTGCAAGGCCACCCCGGCCAGGCAGAGCCCGGCGCCCCTGGGATAGAGCTGGGGATGGGGAAGATGAATAATCTCCAAAGAATTATCGTACCTATTATAACACAAATCTGCGCCGTCACCAACAAAAAAAACGGGTTTTTTGCAGTTTCCACAAAAAATGTCCATCTGGGCCAGAGGAGAGGCCTGGTCGGGAACCAGGCGTGCATGGGTCATCCCGTCAAAGGCGGCCCAGTACACTTCCCCCCGGCGGGCATCCAGGGCGCAGATCACGGTGCCTTCCCCGGCCACGTTCCAGGCCAGGGCCTCCAGGGTGGAGACAGGGGCGCAGGGGGTGGCAAAGGGTTGAGCCAGGCCCTTGACGGCAGCCAGTGCGATCCGCAGCCCGGTAAAGCTGCGGGGGCCGGCGCTGTCGGCGTAAAGGTCGATCTGGGCCGGGGTCAGGCCGGTGCGGTCCAGAGCGTGAGCGATCATGGGCATCAGGGTTTGGCTGTGGGTCAATCCGGCGTTGGCAAACTCTTCATAAAGGAGTTTGTCCTCCTCCATGACGGCCACACTGGCGGTCTTCCCGGAGGAATCTACCCCCATACAGATCATAGGGCACCTCCCGTAATGGTAATGACCCGGGTATTTTCATCCCGGATCTGGATATCCACCCGGATGGGATCTTCCAGGGCCAGCAGGTCGGCCAGATTCTCACTCCACTCGGCAGCCACCACAGCTCCCTGGTCCAGGTAGTCGTAGAACCCGGCGGCGGCCAGGTCCTGCTCGGTGTGGATCCGGTAAAGGTCAAAATGGGCCAGAGGCCGGGGCCCCCGGTAATAGTTGACGATGGCAAAGGTGGGGCTGCTCACCGGGTCAGTACAGCCCAGGCCTTGGGCCAGTCCCTGGCAGAAGGCGGTCTTGCCTGCCCCCAGTCCGCCGGTGAACGCCACCAGGCTTCCGGGTGAAAGGGTGGCAGCCAACCGGCGGCCCAGCGCCACAGTCTCTTCCCGGCTGGCGGTAATATATTGAGCCATGGGCCCCCTCCTTCCGTTAAGTCATAACCAGAGCCTATTATAGTATAAGGAAAGAAAAATTTCAACCGTTGGAAAGGTCTTACTTTGCCGGTGTTTTTTTGGTTCCCTGGGCATACTGTTGGAAGAAGGGGAGGGAAGAAAATGAAAAAGTGGTGGAAGAGATCTCTGGGAGGAGGGTGGTATCTGGGGCTCTGCGCCGGGTGCTCGATCCTCAGCGTCCTGGGATTGATCTCTCTGGGGGTGGGCCAGTTGGACAGCCTGTCCAAGGCATTCACCCAATTTCTGGCTGCGGGCACCGGTTTGGGGATGGCCTGGCTGGTCTCCCGGATGGACTACCGGCAGCTGGTGCGGCTTTGGCCGGTCTGGAGCCTGCTCCTGTGGGGAGCGGTACTTCCCACCCTGGTATTCCATAATCTGACCCTGGGGCCCCTGACCATCGGATACGACGCAGGCGGCACCGGAAATTACGGATGGTACCGGCTGGGAGGGATCAGCTTCCAGCCCTCGGAGCTGGCCAAGGTGGCGTTCCTCCTTTCCTTCAGCGCACACCTGGAGCGGGCGGGGGAGGACCTTAATCGTCCCGGAACCCTGGGAGGATTGCTTCTCCACCTGGGGCTTCCTGCGATTCTGATCCATTTTCAGGGGGATGACGGCACCGCCATGGTTTTCCTGGCCGCAGGTCTGGTCATGCTTTTCGGAGCGGGATTGTCCTGGAAATATGTTTTGGGGGGAGCGGCCCTGACAATCTCAGCGGGCGCAGCGGCCTTGACCCTGTGGGGGGACCGGATCCTGAAAAGCTACCAGATGGCCCGGATCCTGGCCCTTCTCTATCCCCAGGACCCGGCGTACAGCGCATACACCTACCAGCAGGACAAGGGGATCCTCTCCATCGGAGCAGGCAGGCTGCTGGGACAGGGGCTCTTTGCCTCCACCCACACCTACATTCCCTATGCCTGGAATGATTTTATCTTTGCCTACCTGGGAGAATGTCTGGGGTTCCTGGGGTGTGGGGTCATCCTGGGACTTTTGTTCGGGATTATGGCCCAGACCCTGGTCCGGGCAGCCCGAGCAGGGGACAGGGCAGGCAGGGCTATCTGTATGGGGGTGTTTGGGATCCTTCTGTTCCAGACTACCCTCAATGTGGGAATGAACCTCCGGCTCCTGCCGGTGGTAGGGGTGACCCTGCCCTTTTTCTCTGCGGGGGGAACCAGCACCTGGATGGGATATCTGTCAGCGGGGCTGGTGTTGTCGGTGGCCAGGGGGACGGAAAAGGACCCGTTCCGCCCATAAAAAAAGCAGCCTGTCCCGGAAGGGACAGACTGCCGGGGAGGGTATTCACTCTCCCTGGGTGCGGTCGGCGGCAAAGAGGCCTGTGATGGCCATCACAGCGGCAGCACCTACCAGCACATACACGATCCGGGACAACAGCGAGGTGCCGCCCCCAAACAGCCAGCCCACACAGTTGAAGGTGAACAGGCCGTAGATGCCCCAGTTCAGACCTCCCACAATGAGAATGGCCAGGATGATCTTGTGGTAGATGGTCATTGAGAATCAATCCTCCTTCCTGCCCTTAGGATTGCCAAACGGAAGAAAAATAAACATCCCTGCAAAAATTTTGCCCTGGGGCCTGGAAAAGGCAGAAGCGGACAGCTTGCAATTCCCCGGGGGGTAGGGTATAATACCAGCAGACCCGGCTGCCCTTTGGGGCCGGTCCGGATTTGCCTCCTTAGTTAAATGGATATAACAAGCCCCTCCTAAAAATCGAATCGTTCGAATCCTGGAGCCCTGTAAAATTGAATATTTTCTGTATAAGCCCCCGTAGCTCAGTTGGATAGAGCGGTCGCCTCCTAAGCGACAGGCCACTGGTTCGAACCCAG
>CALXEN010000127.1 GCA_944387325.1 uncultured Clostridia bacterium
GGCTGCGAAAAGAGAAGATCGAGCGTGTGTTTGCCGATGCGAAGGAAAAGCACGGGATGCGTTACACGCAGTACAGAGGCTTGGCCCAGGTGACAAACTGGGTGAAGCTTAAATTTGCTGCCATGAATCTGAAAAAGCTGGCTACCTGGAAATGGAAGGCCAGTCATCCGGGACCGGATGGCGGAAAACGAACAGGATTGGGGAAAAATGCAGCTGCTGTTTTAGTGCTTTTTCCGTTTCCTCTTTCGTTACCAAACAAAAAACCTGCTATGGCTTGATTGCCACAGCAGGTTTTTCTACAAGCTGAAAGAACGCCGATCTCGGCGTTCTTTTACTGGCGTCTATTATATCTGCCCCTTCCAGACCCGGGCCAGACTGTCCTTCAGCACCAGGACCGAGTCGGTGTGGTTATACCTGTACTCCACCCGCAGCCGGGTGAGCATCTCCCCCAGGGCGGGGGCGTAATCCTGGACCCGCACCTTCTCCGGATAGGTGGCCAGGACAGGGTATTTCTTGCTCCAGACCTTGGTCCAGTTGATCTTCTCCTGGGCCTTGTCGCTCACCGAGTCGATCATCTCCTGGGCCTTCTGCTCGTCAAAATCATACTCGATTAGATCGTCCAGGGTTATGTGGTAGAGGACGGCCAGCCCCTTGGACTGGCGGATGTCGGGGAGGGTCTCGTCCGTCTCCCACTTGGAGATGGTCTGGCGGCTCACCCCCAGCTTTTCGGCCACATTTTCCTGGGACAGGCCGCTCTTCTTCCGGGCCTGGTAAAGACTGGTTCCTAAACTCATGGCAGTATCCTCCTTTTGCCTCCAGTGTACTGCCCGGCGGGGGAAAAATCCACCAACCAAACCGGTCACTTTCGCCCGCTTTCTTAACAGAGGCTTACCCCTCCAGGGTACGGTCCCAGTCCCGCCGCCGCTCCAGCTGGAACCGGAGCAGGTCCTCGTCGGGATAGCCGGAGGGCATGATGTAATCCCAGCGGCCCTCCCCGCCGTCCGGGCGGCGGATAAGGCAGGTGAGGCGGCAGAAGGTCTCCTCCTCCCGGAGCTTTTCCACCTTCAGGATCTCCCGGGCCTGAAGCGGCAGGGTGGGGCTGGCGGCCAGCTGATCCAACACCTTCTGGGTGCCCAGGGTCATGGAACCAAACCCCAATATCCCCCGCTGGTAGACGGGAATGGTCCGGGCGTCCAGCACAAAGAGCCGGTCATCCTGGGTCAGGAAAAAGACCAGGGCATCCCCCAGGGAACGCCGCCCCGCCCCCAGAGCCAGCACTACCCCCAGGATCACCGCTCCCAGGCAAAGGCCCAGAAGGGTGCCTTCCTTGGGCAGGGAGAGGAAAAGGGTGAGATAGGTGCCCCCCAGGATCACCAACATCAAAAGGGCGGTGATCCCCAGCACCCCGCCCAGGGTGTGGAGGGCATACCGGTTTTTCTGCCCCGGTCCCGCTGCGATCCAGATCTTTTTCAGGGTCATATTAAAGCCTCCCCGGTTTTTTCTTTCTTTTTACCACGGCCGGGAAGGGGAGAAAAGACAATCTTAAGAAATAGTCCATTGAATGGGGGTATCCCTCTATGATACACTGGAAACAGAATCAACCATTGTTGGGAAAGGAGAGATCCCTATGAACCTGAAAAGACTGCTGCCGGTGACCGCCCTGGCCCTGGCGCTGACCCTGGCCCTGTCCGGCTGCGGCCAGACCGCCCAGGATACCCAGTCTACCGCCACCCCGGAGGGGGAGACCACCGCCGCCCCGGAAGAGCCTCCCTACTGGGAGGGGTGGACCGACCCCTTCACCCAGGAAGAGACCCGGGACCTGGAGACCCGGGCGGCCGCTTTCTGGGAGAAGTCCCTGGACTGGCCCACCCGGTATAAAGAGGTGAGCGGCCTTCAGGGATACTACCTGGCCCCGGATCAGTGGAGCGAAGCGGAAGAGCTGGTAAGAATCCTGCAATTCACCGAAAGTCTGGACCGTGCCGCCCTGGAGGAGGGGACTGCGGGGATCTGCCGGGTGGACTTTACCGCCTGGTACCAGCCCGAGGCCTACTACCTGGGACCCCAGTACGGGGACGGAAACCTGTATATCTATCTTCTGGTCTACGCCGATGAGACCAAGGACCCCCAGTATCTCAGCGCCTGGTATACCCAGGATG
The DNA here is from genome assembly GCA_944387325.1 of uncultured Clostridia bacterium. Lineage (GTDB taxonomy): Bacteria > Bacillota > Clostridia > Oscillospirales > Ruminococcaceae > CALXEN01. Next base: position 2,157 of record CALXEN010000127.1, read on the forward strand.
TCCAGACCGAGAGACCCGCAGACCCCCAGGCTGCTGCCCTGGGCCTGAATGGATACCAGTATGACATCCTGCTCCATCAGTGCCGGGCCCTGGCTGCCGCCGGAATCACCACCCTGCCCGAGGCATGGACTTCCCGGGATCTGGCCCGGTACCTGGTGGTGCGGGGCCGGGATTTTGACCAGGAACCGGAGGAATGGGCCACCGGAAAGTATGGCTCCCTGGCCGGGATGATCCTGTCCATCGACTTTACCGGGGATAATGAGTGGTCCAATATGCCGGCCCCTGACCTGATGGAGAAAATCACCCAGGAAGACTGGGAGGAGGCCCTCACCGCCCTGGAGACGGAGGAGGGAAGCTGGACCTACCTGGAGGGGAAGGATCAGGTGACCGCCGTCCTGGAAGGGAAGGGGGAGTACACCTTCTCCCTCTGCCCCGGCTTTGCGGAGTGGAACAGCCGCACCTTCTGTACCGGCATCAAAGCCCTGTAAGGAAAAGGGTGGAAAAATATTCCCTCCTGTGGTACAATGCTCCATGTGGGAGGGAGACCTCCTTTCCGAAAGAATAGGAGGAATCTAGATCATGAACGTACCTGTGTTAGTGGCCGTGGGGGTCCTGCTTTTGATTTTGGGGGGGATGTTCTGGCTGGTGGTCACCATTACCAGCCGGTATTACGGGGAGCTTTACCTGAAATGTACCCATACGGCTACCGGGGTGGTCATCGGGGTGACCGAGGGCCTCAAGCTCCGGAATTTGGGAAACATCAAGTCCTTCTATCCTCTCTACCGGTACACGGTGGAGGGCAAGGACTACCAGTGCCGTGGAAACAAGGCCTTCCACAAGAAGGAGAAGGTGGACCAGTCCGACGCCACCATCTATTATGACCCCCAGAACCCGGCGTCCTCCTACCTGGACCGCCAGACCAACGACCGGATCTTCCTGACCATGCGGATCACCGGCTCGGCTTTTCTGGCCCTGGGCGTGATCCTGATCCTGGTGCGGCTGCTGGTCCTGTAACCCTTTCGATCCATCCGAAAGCCGTCCGGGCGTGGACCCGGGCGGCTTTTTCTCTGGGGAAAAGAGCCCCGGCCTTTCCACCGGAGGGCGGATGGCGGTGGTAATATATAAGTGTAGAAAATTTCCCGCCCTTTTAGGCTGCCTTTAGCCCCGGCGGGTATGATGGTACAAAATGGGAAGGGAGGGGAGTTGTATGCGATTGCTGGTGGCGGAGGACGATCCCCGGCTGCTGAAGAGCCTAGTCCATATCTTTGAAAGCCATAAATTCACGGTGGATGGGGTGTCCAACGGAAGGGAGGCCCTCTCCTATGCCCAGTCCATGGAGTACGACGGCCTGGTGCTGGACATTATGATGCCGGGGCTGGACGGGATCCAGGTCCTGAAGGAGCTGCGCCGGAAGGGGATCACCACCCCCGCCCTCTTCCTCACCGCCCGCACCGAGGTCTCCCAGCGGGTGGAGGGGCTGGCCGCCGGGGCGGACGACTACCTGCCCAAGCCCTTCGCCACCGCCGAGCTCCTGGCCCGGGTCCGGGCCATGCTCCGGCGGAAGGAGGCTTTCCACCCCGATCTCCTTACCCTGGGGCCCGTCACCCTCAATCGGTCCACCTATCAGCTGGAGTATGAGGGAAAGACCGAAGCCCTGGGAGGAAAAGAATTCCAGATTTTGGAGATGCTCATGGAGGCCCCCGGCGCCATCCTCCCCACCGAGCGGTTCATCACCCATCTCTGGGGGTGGGATACCACCGTGGACACCAGCGTGGTCTGGGTCCATATCTCCAACCTGCGGAAGAAGATCCACGCCCTGGGCGCACCCCTGGACATCCGGTTCATCCGGAACGCCGGGTATCAGCTGGAGGAAAAGCCATGATCGCAGCCCTGCGGAAAAAATTCATCCGGGTCAGTGTTCTGTCGGTGGCGGGGGTCCTGTCGGCCATCTTCCTGATGCTGGCGGTGTTCAGTTGGAACCAGCTGGAGCAGACCCTGGATACCCTCACCGACGCCATCGCTTCCAATGACGGGGAGTTCCCTCCCTTCCAGCCGGGGACGGGGGAAAACCCGGCCTTCCAGATCATCACCGAGGAGACCCGGTTCAGCACCCGGTTCTTTGCGGTCTGGCTGGAGGAGGACACCATCACCGGCTTCAATACCGACGCCGTCTTTTCCCTGGCGGAGGAGAATGTGGAACAGTATGTCCGTCAGGCCCTGGAGGCGGGCCGGGAACGGGGCTGGGCGGACCAGTACCGGTACCGGCTGCTGGACACCGGGACCGGGACCATTGCCGTCTTTGTCAACGGCAGCGCCCAGCGGGCTATGACCGGGCGGCTCCTCCTCACCGCCTTCCTGGTGCTGCTGGGGAGCGGAGCGCTCATCCTGGCCCTCATCCTTCTTTTTTCAGGGAGGGTGGTCCGGCCGGTGGCGGAGGGGTACGAGAAGCAGAAGCAGTTCATCACCGACGCCAACCATGAGCTGAAGACCCCGCTCACCCTTATCCTCTCCAACCTGGACATCCTGGAGGAGGAAGTGGGGAAAAACGAGTGGCTGGAGGACATCCGGTCCGAGGGGGAGCGGATGGGCAAGATGATCAACCAGCTGGTGACCCTCTCCCGGCTGGGGGAGAGTGGGGAAAAACTGGTCTTTGCCCCCTTTGATCTCAGCGCCGCCGTGGCGGACACCGTGTCCGAGTTCCAGAACCCGGCGGTGGAGCAGGGGAAGAACCTGTCGGTCCTCATCCAGCCCGGCATCACCTGGGAGGGGGAGGAAGCCCTTATCCGGCGGCTGGTCTCCGTCCTTATGGACAATGCCCTGAAATACTGCGACCCCGCCGGGGAGATCCGGGTGGCCCTCAGCCGGAAGCGCCGGGTGGTGCTGACGGTGGAGAACACCTTCGCCGCAGCGGATTCCCTGGAGTTGGACCGGCTCTTTGATCGGTTCTACCGGGGGGACAAGGCCCGCACCTGGAACGGCAGCTTCGGGGTGGGGCTCTCCATTGCCCGGTCCATCGTCCGGAACCATCATGGCTCCATCTCTGCCTACCCCTGCCCCGGCGGGGTGGGCTTCCGGGTGGAGCTGAAATAGGAAATATTTTGTGAAACTGTGTAGAACCGGAAGGGAGTGCGCTCCCTCCCGGTTTTTTACACGGTTTTTTCACAGGGGATTTAAGGTCCGGTTTAGGGTGGATGCCTATAATACACCCTTGAATGAGGGCTCCGGGCCCTCTCCAGAACAAGGAGGTTCCCTATGATAAAAGTAGAGCATTTGACCAAATACTACGGGGATTTTCTGGCGGTGGACGATCTTTCCTTTGAGATCCAGGAAGGGCAGGTATACGGCTTCCTGGGGCCCAACGGGGCGGGGAAAAGCACCACCATGAACATTATGACCGGCTGCCTTTCCGCCACCAGCGGCAAGGTGGAGATCGGGGGATACGATATCTTTGAGGATCCCCAGAAGGCCAAGAAGCTGATCGGCTACCTGCCGGAGCAGCCGCCCCTCTATATGAACGAGACCCCCCTGGAATACCTGGAGTTTGTGGGCCAGGCCAAGGGACTGAAGGGGGAGGAGCTCCACCGTCAGATCCGCCAAGTGGTGGAGCAGGTGCGGATCGGAAATGTGGCAAACCGCCGGATCTCCGCCCTCTCCAAGGGCTACAAGCAACGGGTGGGGATCGCCCAGGCCCTGCTGGGAAACCCCCGGGTCATCATCCTGGATGAGCCCACCGTAGGGCTGGACCCCCTCCAGATCATTGAGATCCGGGATCTCATCAAGGAGCTGGGAAAGGACCACACCGTCATCCTCAGCTCCCATATCCTGTCGGAGGTCCAGGCCATCTGCAGCCGGATCCTCATCATCGCCCACGGGAAGCTGGTGGCTTTTGACACCCCCGACCGGCTGGAACAGAGCCTCCTCTCCCAGAACCAGATCACCCTCACCGCCAAGGCGGACCGGGAGGAGGTCCGGGCCATCCTGAAACCTCTGGACCAGGTCGCCGGTCTGGACTGGGAGGAACGGGAAAAGCCCTTCACCGGGGTGCGGATCACCACCGGCCAGAAGGATGTCTACGCCCTGGCCGCCCAGGTGTTCAGCGCCTTCGCCGATGCCCGGAAGCCGCTGGTGGAGCTGACCCCCAAGAAGGCCAGTCTGGAGGATATCTTTATTGAGCTCACCGAGGGAGGGGAGATGGCGCCGCCTGACCCCGCCCCATCCCCTGAAAAGGAGGCCGATCCCCAATGATTGCGGTACTGAAACATGAATTGAGAAACTACTTCCACTCCTTCACCGCCTATGTGTTCGGGGCCTTTCTCCTGGCCATTGTGGGCCTGGGGTCCATGCTCTATAACCTCCAGGCGGCGGTGAGCAACTTTGAGTATGTGCTCAGCTTTGGCTCCATCGTCTTTGTGGTCATCGTGCCCATCCTCACCATGCGGGTCATTGCGGAGGAGCGGCGGCAGAAGACCGACCAACTCCTCTACTCCCTTCCCATCACCACCACCCAGGTGGTCCTGGGCAAGTTCGTGGCCCTGCTGGCGGTCTATCTGGTCCCCCTGGCGGTCATCAGCTTTTATCCGCTTCTCTTTGCCCAGTTCGGGGATGTCTACCTTCCCACCTCCTACGGATCCCTCTTTGCCATCTTCCTCATGGGGGCCGCCCTTATCGCCGTGGGAATCTTCATCTCCAGCCTCACCGACAACCAGGGCCTGGCCGCCGGTATCGGCATTGGGGTGATCCTCTTCAACTATTACAGCGTCAGCCTGTCGGAGTATGTGTCCACCACCGCCCTGGGATCCATGGTAGCCATCATAATCCTCATCCTGGCCCTCTACTTTATCATCCGGTATCTCACCGGAAATGACACCCTGGCTTACGGGGTGGCCTTCCTGCTGGCCCTGGCCGTATGCCTGGTAGGCTGGCTGGACCCCACCCGGCTGGAAGGGCTCCTTCCTGCCATTATGAAGCAGCTTTCCCTTTTTGAGCGGTTCTACACCTTCGTCAACGGGGTCTTTGACCTGACCGCCATC
>CALXEN010000128.1 GCA_944387325.1 uncultured Clostridia bacterium
TTCCCACGGTTGTCTTTCAGCCCGTTTTTTAAACCAGCCAAAGAAAACGCTTGGCACGGGGTCCCGCCGCAAATCAAATCAGGAGCAGTGATTTCTCCCCGAATAATCTTATCCGGTATATCATTCATATCTCCCAGATTGGGGATTGAAGGGTATTTTTCAGCAAGTAGCCTGGATGGAAAGGGGGCAATTTCTGAAAACCACTCAAACTGAACTCCAAACGGTTCCCAAGCAACGGATGCCGCCTCGATTCCCGAGCAAACGCTGCCAACGCTTTTTATCACTGCTCCCCCCCCTCTCGTGAACGTAATTATTTTAGCTGATGATGGAGCTCTGTTCAACAGTTGCAGCGAAACTATTGCTCCATTTTTTCAATTAGTCCGCCTCACCTTTCAACACTTTCAGCAAATGCTTGCGCCACTCTTCAATATCATACCACGGGCAGCCAATGCACCCACTCTCTGCGTTCTTACCCTTTTGGGGTATCGCCGGGTCCCAATTTTCAGTTCCCTCATAGTAGTAGGGGATTCCATAAATAGTGCCCCTCTTCCCGGTCTGAAAACAGTTTCTACAGACCTCCCTCTTCTGTTGGTTTCTCTGGTTTGTCAGTAATTGAAACTTTTCTCTAATTTCTTCATCAGACATTGTTTCGGGATTGTTCGCTTTTGTGCTATCATCCCACCGAATTTCCGAAAACTTGTGGTCAGGCAAACAATTTCTACTAAATTTGTTTTCATAGACATCTATACTTCCAAGTACCCGAATAATTCTGGCTCGCAGAGTCGGGGACCAAGTTTCGTAACCATTTCCTGCAAGTTCTACTCGTTTAATGGGCAAAAGGATAAGGCGGGTACTTCTTTTATTTCCGCATACCGGACAATGATAATTAATGTGCGTAGCAATTGTATATCCCATTTCCTTGATGTCTTGAACCCTTCGGGCAAAGTTTGGATTGGAAATATCGCAGTTTCTACAATGCCAATTGCCGTCCTTCAATATATTGAAAATTTCTTTTGTTTCTACCGATCGAGTTGTACTCCACAACCGATTCTGCTCATCAACCCATTTCTCGTATAGAGATGGGTGCATTTGTATATACACACGATTCAAATAATCTTCGAGCTCTTCATAATTCTCGGCTGGAATTGAAACGCCCGTTCTGCGATATTCAACCGGGATCCATCCATCCCATTCTTTACCAACCTCTGGATAGTAAAATTTGGCATGAACATATTCTTCCGAGGCTTTTGTGTTCTTTTTTCTTGGTTCATTGTAAAGCAAAATATTCCTGTTCAATGCCATAATAATACCTCCTATAAATTTTCAAATAATTCAGACAGAGAGATTCCAAATCCATCGGCAATTTTCTTGATGTTTATGAGGGAAATATTACGTTTTCCCGCTTCTACTGAAGCATAATAGGTGCGATCCATGTCAATGAGAAGTGCAAATTTTTCTTGACTGAGCCCTTGCTCTTTTCGTAATTTCTGAATTCTTTGTCCAAAAACTTCTTGAATCATAAATGGCACCTCCAACCAGCAACCCGCTAAATTAAAAGCTACTCAGTAGATGAATATAAGACAACGGGCTATAAGTAACATTTCTTTTGATATCTTCTTCAGATTTCAAATTTGATTCGATTTCTTAAAGGATTGTCACTTGATTTCGACAAAACGCAAAGCTATTATCCCTACCTGGTCCAACTGTCCACCCCATTCTCCAAAAGACCCCCGCCGGGGCCTAGCGTTCCAGGTCCCGGCGGGGGTCTGCTTTTTGATTCAGCTGTAAGGTCACCGGTCGTTGATGGTGATGGCTTCCACCGCCACGCTGCCGCCCCGGGCCACCTCGATCCGGTTGGGGAAGTTCTGCTGGAGCAGGCCGATGAGGGCGTTGTTCTTCTGCTCGGTCTGGACACATTCCAGCAGGACCCGGCGTTTGTCGCAGTCCGCCACCCGGACCCCGAACACTCCGGCGATCCGGAAAGCCTCCTCCTTGTCGCCGCCGGTGCAGTGGTTGATCTTGACGAACATGAGTTCCTTGCTCTGGAGGGGCAGGTCGGTGTAATCCACCACCTTGATGACCTCCACGCTCCGGTTCAGCTGCTTTTTGATCTGCTCAAAGGTCTGGTCATCGCTGGTCACCGTGATGGTCATCCGGGAGACGGTGGGGTCCTCTGTCTCTCCCACCGTCAGGGTGTCAATGTTGTAGCACTTGCCGCTGAACAGCCCGGAAATCCGGGCCAGCACGCCGGTCTGGTTTTCCACAAACAGGCAGATCCACCGCTTTTTCATATCACGATTCATGGTCCACCCCTCCTTAGTAATCCAGCATCATCTGGTTCAGGGCCTTGCCGAAGGGCACCACCGGCATGACCACCTCTTCCTCGTCCACCAGGAACTCCACCAGGGCGGGGCCGCCGGTGTGGGCCAGGGCCTGAGCCAGCACCGGACGGATCTCCTCCGGCTTGGTCACCCGGTAACCGGGGCACTCGTAGCTGTTGGCCAGCTGGATGAAATCGGGCAGGTAGTCGGGGGCGGGGCACTGGCCGCCATTCTGGCAGGCCCGGCCGCAGCTCCGCCGGTACCGCAGGCAGGTGGAGGAGTAACGCTCCCCATAGAAGAACCGCTGCATTTGACGCACGTTCCCCAGGTGGGTGTTGTTAAAGACGCAGACCAGGATAGGCAGCTCCAGGGCTTTGGCGGTGGCCAGCTCCTGAAGGTTCATCTGGAAGCCCCCGTCCCCGGAGACGCTGATGACCTTGTGGTCCTTGTCCGCCAGGGCGGCCCCGATGGCGGCGGGGAGGCTGTATCCCATGGGGCCCAGGCCGCCGCTGGTGATCATCCGCTTTCCCGGGCCCAGCTTACTGTACTGGGTACACCAGAGCTGGTTCTGGCCCACGTCGGGGACCAGGATGCTCTTGGGCACCATCTCGTCCAGGGCCTGGATGATCTGCTGGGGGGTGAGGCCGGTGTACCGGTTCATGTTGATGGGATAGCTCTTCTTCCGCATCATAATGTCGTTGACCCAGCCGGTGAGCTCCAGAGGCTTGGCCTGTTCCAGCATAAGGCGGATGGCGGTCTTGGCGTCTCCCACGATGGGGATGTCCACCACAATGTTCCGGCTGATGGAGGCGGTGTCAATGTCCACATGGATGATGGTGGCGTTTTTGGCAAACTCGCTGATCTTCCCGGTGATCCGGTCATTGAACCGGGTGCCGATGCTGAAGAGGACGTCGCACTCGCTGATGGCCTGGTTGGCGGCAAAGACCCCGTGCAGGCCGATGTTCCCCACATAGAGGGGATGGTCGGTAGGGATGGCCCCCTTTCCCATAATGGTGGTGATGACCGGCACCCCGGTGATCTCCGCCAGCTGCTGCATCTCCCGCTCGGCCCCTGCCAGGTGGACGCCGCCCCCTACCAGGAAGACCGGCTTCTTGGCCCGGGCCAGCACCCCCATGGCCTTCTTGATCTGGCCGGGGTGGGCGGCGGTGTTGGGCTTGTAGCCCCGGATGGAAACGTCGGTGGGGTAGACGGCGCTCCCCATCTCCTTCTGGATGTCCTGGGGCAGGTCCACCACCACGGGACCCGGCTTGCCGGTGCGGGCGATGAAAAAGGCCTCCCGGAGGATCCGGCCCAGGTCCTTCCGGTCCCGGACGATGATGGCATATTTGCAAATGTTCCGGCAGATCCCCACCATATCCACTTCCTGGAATGCGTCGTTCCCGATGAGGCTCCGGGGCACCTGCCCGGTAAGGCAGACCAGGGGCACGCTGTCATAGTTGGCATTGGCGATACCGGTGACCAGGTTGGTGGCGCCGGGGCCGCTGGTGACCAGGCAGACCCCCACCTTGCCGGTGGTCCGGGCGTAGCCGTCCGCCGCAAAGATCAGCCCCTGCTCATGGCGGGGCATGACCAGGTCGATGTCATCCTGGCGGTAGAGTGCGTCGAACAGGTCGATGGCCATTCCGCCGGGATAGGCAAAGACGGTGTCCACCCCCTCTGCGCGCAGGGCCTCCACCACCAGGTCGGCTCCCCGGATCTCGGGCATTTTTTCACTCATGGAGCATCCCTCTTTTCTTCACGATTTCCTTGGTCCTGATTGCCCCCTCTTTCCTTGGGCAATAATAGGTATAAAGTCATTATATCAACTTTGAAATTCCCTTGTAAAGAGGTTTTCTCCAGTTTCCCCTTTCGGGGGTCCCCAGGAGGTCCCTTCCATGGAAACCTTCCGTTTCTTGGGCCGCCGCTGCCGGGCCGTTCTCTTCTGGCTGGCTGCCTTCTTCCTCTTCTTTTTTCTCTTTCTCCTGGGCTTTTTCGCCCTGGACGCCCGGGCCTCCCGCCAGGTCTATGACAAGGCCGTCGCCCGGTTCGCCCCCGCCGCCGGGGAGCGCTCCCCGGTGGACTTTGCCGCCCTGATGCAGGTGAACCCGGAAATCTGGGGCTGGCTGGAATACCCCGCCCTGGGGATCAGTTACCCGCTGGTCCAGGGGCAGGACAACCAGTATTACCTGAACCACCTCTACGACGGCAGCCCCGGGGCGGCGGGAGCCCTCTTTCTGGACGCCGCCGGAGACCCGGGGCTGGAGGACACCCTGACCATCCTCTACGGCCACAATATGGGGGACGGCTCCATGCTGGGGGCCCTGCCCCAGCTGCTGGAGCCGGAGGCCGACTCCGTCGGGCCCCTCTTCCTCTACCTGCCGGAGGAAGCTCGGCCCCGGGAATACCGGCTGATCCTGCTGGTCCGGGCGGCACCGGACGCTTCCTTCTACTTTACCCCCTTCTCCCTGGGGAGCCAGGAGTACATTGCCCTCCTGGAAGGCGCTGCCGGGGAGCCCCTTCTGGCGGGAGCCGCCCCCGACCCGGACCGGCCCGCCCTGGTCCTCTCCACCTGCACCCGGGACGGCCGGCAGCGGCTGGCCGCCTTCTACCAGGAAATTGTTTTTTAATGGCGGACAAATTATTGGTCTTGCCCAAAAGCGGCAGGGCAATTTTGCCAGAGTTCCCTTTCTTTTCAAAAGGAAAATCCACCAAATTCCTCAAAAAGAATTCTCTCCATTGCTTTTTAAGAATTAGAATGGTATAGTGTCCCTATGCCGATTGCCCCGGTTTGACCTACAATTTGGGCTTTTCGGCATTGGTTTTGTAGGCAGAGCCTTTTGGCGGCTTTGCCTGTTTTTTGTTGACGGACACTTTTTCCCTCATGGAGGGAGGGAGCTCGCCATACAATAAAATCAAGGAAAAGGATGAGAGGAGAGAATCTATGCTAGATGTCATCAGCCGGGTAAACGACTTTGTCAACGGGATCGTGTGGGGCTGGCCCGCCCTGATCCTGCTGGCCTTTGTGGGGGTGCTGACCACCTGTATCACCAAGGTGTTCCAGCTGTCCCATCTGCGGCACTGGTGGTCTATGACCATCGGGGCCATCTTCAAGGACAAGGATGTGACCAGCCACACCGAGGATAAGTCCATCAGCCAGTTCCAGAGTCTCTGCACCGCTCTGGCGGCCACTGTGGGCACCGGCAACATTGTAGGCGTATCGGGGGCCATTATGGTAGGCGGCCCGGGCGCTGTATTCTGGATGTGGCTCATTGCCTTTTTCGGAATGATGACCCGGTTCTCCGAGAATGTGCTGGGCATTTACTACCGCCGCCGGAACAACCGGGGCGAGTGGAGCGGCGGCGCCATGTATTACCTGGAGCATGGTCTGGGAGCCCGGAAAGGGTGCAAGACCCTGGGCAAAGTGCTGGCGGTTCTCTTCAGCTGCTTCTGCCTTCTGGCCTCCTTCGGCATCGGAAACATGACCCAGGTCAACTCCATTTCCGGCAACATGGAGGCCGTATTCGGGGTCCCCACCTGGGTCACTGGTCTGGTGGTCATGGCTGCGGTAGACCTGGTGGTGGTTGGGGGCCTTCAGCGGATCGCCCTGGTCACCGAGAAGGTGGTTCCCTTCATGGTGGTCATCTACATTCTGGGCACCCTGTCCATTATGGTCATCAACCTGGACCAGGCCGGGGCTGTGTTCGGTTCCATCTTCCGGGGTGCTTTTGCCCTCCGGTCCGCCGCCGGCGGCATTGTGGGCAGCGGTATCCGGCTGGCTGTGGAACAGGGCATGAAGCGGGGGATTTTCTCCAACGAGGCCGGTCTGGGCTCTTCGGTAATGGTCCACTCCAACTCCAATGTGCGGGAACCGGTGCGCCAGGGTATGTGGGGCATCTTTGAGGTGTTCGCCGACACCATTGTGGTCTGCACCCTCACCGCCTTTACAGTCCTCAGCAGCGGTCTTGTGGACCTGGAGACCGGCAAGACTGCCTTGAGCTGGGGCAGCATCACCCTGTCCAACGCCAACATGATCAGCACCATCTTCGGCATGACCTTCGGCAGTTTCGGCGCCGCCTTCATTGCGGTGGCCATTATGCTGTTCGCCTTCTCCACCGTGCTGGGCTGGAGCCACTACGGCACCAAGGCCTGCGAATATTTGTTCGGCGAACGTTCCACCCTGGTCTACCGGCTCATCTTTGTGGTGGCCGTCTTCGGAGGCGCCGTTATGGGTGACAACCTGGCCTGGAGCCTGGCGGACACCTTCAACGGCCTTATGATGCTCCCCAACCTGATCGGGGTCATCACCCTGTCCCCCCTGGTATACAGGATCACCAAGAACTATGTGGACCGGAACCTGAAGCATAAACAGGTGGAGCCCATCCTCAGCAACTGGATGGACATCCAGGATGAAGCCGCCGAGGCCGTGAAGGCCGGGGCGGAATAAGGAGGCGGGGCCATGAACGCCCTGAACACCACCCTGTGCTACCTGGAGCGGGGAGAGGAGTACCTCATGCTCCACCGCACCAAGAAGGCCGGGGACGTGAACCATGACAAATGGATCGGGGTAGGGGGAAAGTTCGAGCCGGGGGAAAGCCCCGAGGAATGTCTCCTGCGGGAAGTGAAGGAGGAGACCGGGCTTACCCTCACCGGCTACCGGCTGCGGGGGATCCTGACCTTCGTCTGCCCGCCCTGGCCGGACGAGTATATCTTCCTCTACACCGCCCACCGGTGGGAGGGGGAGATGACCGGTTGCGCCGAGGGAGAGCTGGAGTGGGTGGCCAAAAGCCGTCTGTCCTCCCTCCCCCTGTGGCAGGGGGATCACATCTTCCTGGAGCTTCTGGCCCGGGATGTCCCTTTCTTCAGTCTCAAGCTGGTGTACCAGGGCGACCGGCTGGAAGCAGCCGTCCTGGACGGAAAACCCCTAAAGCCAGACTTTACCATGGATTTTTAAATCATTATTTCAAAAAACCGGACCCCTGGCAGGGCCACTTATGTATATTTTGTAAAATTTATCCTATTTCGCAATTACCCTGCTGACAAATGGATTTTTATACTGTATACTAATACTCACGGTGAAATATTTCACAAATACAAACCTTTGCAAAACAGTGCTGTTTATCCAGCATCATGGGGAGGACGCTTTATGAATCGCTCTGAATTGTATAAAAAGGTTGCCGAACAGACCAGCCTTGATCGAGGCACCGTTGCCCTGGTGTGCGATTGTCTTTTTGACACCATCATCGACACCATGAAACGGGACGAGCACGTGACCATCACCGGCTTTGGCCGGTTTGAGATGCGCAGCCGCCGGCCCAGGAGTTTTACCAACCCCAAAACCGGCGCCAGCATGACTTTGGACAGCAGCTCGGCTCCTGGGTTCACCCCCAGCAACGCCATGAAGAAGCGGGTCCGGGAACGGTAACATTTTTAGCAGCGGAAACCAGGGGGAGACCCCTGGTTTTTTGCTGCCTTTTTGTTGACGAAACACCCCTTGGAGGTATATACTTTGTTTTGTGCGGCCGGATCCTTCCGGCCCTGGCAGGGGACGGCCTCGGCTCGCCCCTAGCAATGAAAGGTGCGTAAAAAAGAATATGGCAGCATTGGTGTTGCAGTCCGATTTCGGTCACGGGGATGGCGCTGTGAGCGCCATGTACGGGGTGGCGCTGGGGGTGGATCCCCAGCTGCGGGTCTTTGACCTGACCCACGAGATCCCCCAGTACGATATCTGGGAGGCCAGCTATCGGCTGATCCAGGCCGTGGGCTACTGGCCCAAAGGGACCGTCTTTGTAAGCGTGGTGGACCCCGGGGTGGGAAGCACCCGCCGGAGCATTGGGGTCCGGACCCGGGGCGGGCATTACATCATCACCCCCGACAACGGCACCCTCACCCACATCCAGCGGATGGTGGGCATTGAGGAGGCCCGAATCATTGATGAGACCACCAACCGTCTGGCCGGCAGCGGGGAGAGCTACACCTTCCACGGCCGGGACATCTACGCCTATACCGGGGCCCGGCTGGTCGCCGGGGTCATCTCCTTTGAAGAGGTAGGCCCCCAGGTGCCGGTGGACACGGTCCTCCAGCTGCCGGTGGTGGAGCCGGTGCGGGAGAAGGATGTAGTCAGCGGCACCATTGACGTGCTGGATGTGCGGTTCGGCAGCCTTTGGACCAACATCAGCCGGGAGCTGTTCCTGGGACTGGGCCTTTCCCACGGGAGCCGTGTGGAGGTGACCATCAGCAAGGATTCCCGAATTCTCTACAAGAACATTATGACCTATGCCAAGAGCTTTGCGGACGTGAACGTGGGGGAGCCCCTCCTTTATGTGAACAGCCTGGACTGCCTGGCGGTGGCCATCAACCAGGGCAGTTTCAGCAAGGCCTACAACATCGGCACCGGCAATGCCTGGGGGATCCAGCTTCGCAAGGCCCCCAGGATCATCTATGAATAAGGTGTAACGGGTTATCCCCGTTGACATATCAGCCCCAAAATCAACTGTTTGTAAAACAAGAGAGGATCAAAAATCATGAATAAGAATTCTTCTGTCAAGACCGTGGTGGCCATCGGCATCGGCGCCGCCCTGTTCTTTGTGCTGGGCCGGTTCGTGGCCATTCCCAGCGGTGTGCCCAACACCAACATCAGCGTCCAGTACGCCGTTCTGGCTCTGCTGGCTGCCATGTACGGCCCTGTGGCCGGCGGCCTCATCGGCTTCATCGGCCACACCCTCATCGACCTGAGCTGGGGCGGTTCTCCCTGGTGGAGCTGGATCATCGCCTCCGCCTTCGTGGGCGTGTTTGTGGGCCTCTTTGCCAAGAAGCTGGCTCTCTCCGAGGGGGACTTCGGCAAGGGGAAGATAATTACCTTCGCTGTGGCCAATGTCATTGCCAACGCCATCGCCTGGATCGTCATCGCTCCGGTGCTGGACATCGTCATCTATAACGAGCCCATTGAGAAGCTGTTTGCCCAGGGCGCTGTGGCCGCCATCGCCAACAGCCTGACCGCTGTGGTCATCGGCCTCCTTCTCACCGTTGCCTACACCAAGACCATTGCCAAGAAGGGCAGCCTGGACAAGGAGTGATCCTTCTGTTCCTGAACTCCTGAGAGGGCGGGGCGCTCTGCCCTGCCCTTTTCTTGATTTTAACCACACACCGAGGTGACAAGTATGGCCGAACCCATCATCTCCTTCCAAGATTTTTCCTTCCAGTACCGGGCCCAGAAGCAACCCACCCTCCACCACATCAATCTGAACATCTACCCCGGAGAGCGGATCCTCATTGCAGGGCCCAGCGGCAGCGGAAAGTCCACCCTGGCCAGCTGCATCAACGGGCTGATCCCCTTCAGCTATCCCGGAGAATGTTCCGGCACCCTGAAGGTGGACGGGGTGGACGCCCCTCACAGCAGCATCTTTACTTTGAGCCAGCACGTGGGCACCGTCCTCCAGGACCCGGACGGCCAGTTCATCGGCCTCACCGTGGGGGAGGACATTGCCTTCAGTCTGGAGAACGACTGCGTCCCCCAGGACGAGATGAAGGACACCGTAAAGAAGGTGGCCGGTCTGGTGGGGGTGGAGGGCCTGCTGGGCCTGGCCCCCCACGAACTTTCCGGTGGCCAGAAGCAGCGGGTGGGTCTGGCCGGGGTGATGGTGGACCGGGTGAAGATCCTCCTCTTTGACGAGCCCCTGGCCAACCTGGACCCGGCCACCGGCAAAAGCGCCATGGAGCTTATTGACGAGATCCAGCAAAAGACTGACACCACCGTGGTCATCATCGAGCACCGGCTGGAGGATGTGCTCTGGCGTCACGTGGACCGGATCGTCCTGGTGAACGAGGGGAGGATCCTGGCGGACACCACTCCGGACCAGCTCCTCAGCGGCAGCCTTCTCGCCGACAACGGCATCCGGGAGCCCCTCTACCTTACCGCCCTGAAATATGCGGGGGTGGAGATCACCCCGGAAAAGCACCCGGATCATCTGGACCGGCTGGTGCTGGACGCAGCCGACACGGCCAGGGTGCAGCGGTGGTTCACCCAGGTTCCCCAGCCCGCCCCCAAGGCCTCCCGCCCGGTGGTGCTGGAGGGACGGAACCTGAACTTCGGATACACTCCCGACCGGCAGATCCTCCACCATGTGAGCTTTTCCATCCGGGAGGGGGAGATGGTGAGCATTGTGGGCCACAACGGCACCGGGAAATCCACCCTGGCTAAGCTGATCTGCGGCTTTGAGACCCCGGACAGCGGCCAGCTGCTGCTGGAGGGGAAGGACATCACCCGGGACAGTATCCGGAGCCGGGCGGCCCGGATCGGGTATGTCATGCAGAACCCCAACCAGATGATCAGCAAGACCATGATCTATGACGAGGTGGCCCTGGGCCTGGCCAGGAGCGGCCTGTCCCAGGAGGAGATCCGGGCCCGGGTGGAGGAGACCCTGAAGATCTGCGGGCTTTATCCCTTCCGGAACTGGCCCATCAGCGCCCTGAGCTTCGGTCAGAAAAAGCGGGTGACCATTGCCAGCGTCCTGGTCATGGGGCCCAGGATCATCCTCCTGGACGAGCCCACTGCCGGCCAGGACTACCGGCACTATACCGAGATCATGGAGTTCCTCCGGCAGCTGAACCGCCGGGGGGTGACGGTGGTGATGATCACCCACGATATGCATCTCATGCTGGAGTACACTCCCCGGGCCCTGGCTTTCAGCGGAGGGCGGCTCATTGCCGACACCACCGCTGCCCAGCTCCTCTGCGACCCAGATCTCACGGAGCGGGCGGCCCTGAAGGAGACCAGCCTTTTTGGCCTGGCCCAACGGTGCGGCATTGACCGGCCTTTGGAATTTGTAGACCGGTTCATCGGTTACGAGGAAACGTTGCGGGAGGTGAAGGAGTAATGGCCGCCACCACAGTACTGAATTATCTGCCCCGGAAAAGCCTGGTCCACAGTCTGACCGGCACCACCAAGCTGGCCTTCTTCCTCCTTTTCACCTTTTCCAGCATGATCTCCTACGACACCCGGGTGCTGGTGGGGCTGCTGGCGGTAAGCCTCTGCTGCTTCAAGCTCAGCCGCATCAAGCTGCGGGAGGTGCGGTTCATGCTCCTCTTCATGCTGGTCTTTCTGGTGCTGAACAACCTCTTCATCTATCTGTTCAGCCCCGACCAGGGCACCGCCATCTACGGCACCCGGACGGTCCTCTGCCATCTGTTCTGGCGGTATGACATCACCGCCGAGCAGCTCTTCTACACCCTGAACATCACCCTGAAATACTTTGTGGCCCTTCCCATCGCCATCCTCTTCATCAGCGCCACCAACCCCAGCGAGTTCGCTTCCAGCCTGAACAGCATCGGGATCAGCTACCGGGTGGGGTACAGCGTGGCCATCGCCCTGCGGTATATCCCCGACATCCAGCGGGACTACCACAACATCAGCCAGGCCCAGCAGGCCCGAGGGGTGGAGCTGGGAAAGAGCGAAAAACTCTGGACCCGGCTGAAAAACGCCGTGACCATCCTGCTGCCCCTCATCCTCACCAGTCTCAACCGAATCGACGTCATCAGCAACGCCATGGAGCTGCGGGGGTTCGGGAAGAACCCCAAGCGGACCTGGTACACCCAGCGGCCCTTTGCCAGGGCCGATTACCTGGCCCTGGGGCTGGGTGCGGCCCTCTTTGCCGTGAGCATGGGGGTGACCCTCCTCTTTGGCCGGTATTACAACCCCTTTGTGTGAAAAAGCGGATATGGGAAAGCCCCCGCAGGCCGTCAGGTCTGCGGGGGCTCATTTTGTTTTCCCTATCAGAAGTAAGCACGGATCTGGAACTTGTCCCCGGAGGGCTTTTCCTCCACCACCAGTTTTTCGTGGTTGAAGTCAAAGTGGACCCCCTGGCAGAGGTCGGCGTTCCGGGTCAGGCGGAGGAGCTCCTCCACCCGGCGGGTCTCCTCCTTGGTATAAAAGAGGTAGCTGACCCCCTGGTGCTTGGCCCGGCCGGTGCGGCCGATCCGGTGGGTGTAATCCTCGTTGCTGCCGGGCACGTCATAGTTGACGGCCGCTTCCGCGTCTTCCACATCGATGCCACGGGCGGCCACGTCGGTGGCCACCAGGACGGCGATCTGCCCTTCCCGGAAGGCGGCCATGATCTTGTTCCGCTCCGCCTGGCTCAGGTCCCCGTGGAGGCAGTCCGCCCGGAAGTTGAGCCGGATCAGCTGGTTGGCCAGGGTGGCGGTGGTCTGCTTGGTGTTGCAGAAAACCATCACCCGCTTGTACCCCTCGCTGATGATGATCTGGGCCATGTCGGACAGCTTGTCCCGGCCGGTGGTCAGGAGCTTGTACTGAGTGATCTTGGGACTGGACTCCAGCACCGGTTCCACATGGACCTCGGCGGCGTCCTTCTGGTAGAGCCAGCCAATGTCCATGACCTCCCGGCTGATGGTGGCGCTGAACATGGAGAGGGTCTTCCGGTTCTTCATCAGGTCGATGATATGCCGGACATCCTTGTAAAAGCCCATATTCAGCATCTCGTCCGCCTCGTCCAGCACAATGGTGGTGACCCCGGACAGATCGATGCTGTGGTGGCGGTAATGGTCCATGAGCCGGCCGGGGGTGGCCACCACGATCTGGCAGCCCTTCTTCAGCTGGTCGGTCTGCTTTTGCATATTGGCCCCGCCGTAAACGCAGGCGATACGGATTTCCGGGATAAACTGGGCCAGCTCCCGCAGTTCCTGGGCGATCTGCTGGGCCAGCTCCCGGGTGGGGGCCAGGATGACGCTCTGGGTCCGGGTGGACTGGCGGTCGGTATGCTCAATAATGGGGATGCCGAAGGCGCAGGTCTTTCCGGTGCCGGTGGGGGCCTTGGCAATCATATCGTGGCCCGCCATCATGAGAGGGATGGCCTTTTCCTGGACCTCGGTCATCTCCACAAACCCCATGGCCTCCACCGCCCGGTGGATCTCGGGGCAGACATTCAGTTCACTGTACAGCATAGTTTTCTTTTCCTTCTATAAATTTTTCCCATTCCCAGTCATTGTACCACAATTTTTCCCCTTTGCATAGGGATTTTCCTTTGACGAAAAATGCAGAAAAATTTTTCTTGACAAACAGGGGCTTCTCCCCTTACCCCCGTCTCTGGTTGTGTTCCCGGATGATTTGGGCGATCTCCGCCTGGGTGGCGTTCAGCTCCTCCCGGAGCATCCGGGCGCTCATCCGCAGGGCTCCCGCTCCCAGGATGATGGCCTGTTCCGCCCCGTCGCTGGTGGCCACCCGGACCCGGTATTTCTTTCCGATCTGGTAGGTGGTCCGCTCGATGTAGCTGTCGGCGGTCTCCGCCTCCCTGGTGTAGATGACGTAAAGACCCCCGTGCTGCTCCACCTTTTCGGTGCCCCCCGGCACCCGGTAGGCGTCAAAGACCAGGATGACCCCCGTCTTTTTGTACCCCTGGTAGTTTTCCATAAGATGGATGAGGGCGTCCCGGGCCCCGGGCAGGTTGGTCCGGGCCAGGGCGTTCAGGTCCTCCCAGGCGAAGATAATATTGTACCCGTCCACCAGAAGGTACTCCCCGTCCACCCGCTGCCAGGGGAAGTTCTCCGGCAATTCCTGCCGGGCGTTCCCCGGCCGGAGACTGGGCAACTGGGGCTTGGAGGACCGGCGGTAGTTGGCGTTTTCAAAGATGGCCTCCAGTTCCCGGTCCGAGGCAGGGGAAGCGGTGCGGGACCGGGCGGGGGCCGCCTCTTCCTCCCGGGGCGCCAGACCCAGCCGGAGGGTGCCCAGGTGAGCATGGGCGGGCACCTGGTCCCAGGGGACGGTATGCCCTGCCCCGTGGCTGCAAAAGACGCTGTCCGGGGTGTTCTCCTGGTCCCCCAGAGGGTCATACCCCATGGCCTCCATAACCTCCTGGGTGTTATGACAAGGGGCGTACCCGGCCACGGTGCAGGAAAGGCGGCCCAGCCCCTTGGAGTAGGCGGCCAGGGTGCGGCTGTACTCCCCCATGGTGGCCACCGGGCAGGTCCCGGTGAGGAGGGCGGTCTCCCCCTGGTCCTGGGGCGGGTCGAACTGGGCCCCCATCTGCTGGAGATCGGTCATAGCCCGGCCCAGGTTCTGGGTGGGGACCTGGAGGGTGTACCGGTAGACCGGCTCCAGAAGGATGCTCCGGGCCTCCATGAGGCCCTGCCGCACCGCCCGGTAGGTAGCCTGGCGGAAGTCGCCCCCCTCGGTGTGCTTCAGGTGGGCGCGGCCCGCCACCAGGGTGATGGTCATATCGGTGATGGGGCTGCCGGTAAGGACCCCCAGGTGCTGCTTTTCCTCCAGGTGGGTGAGGCTCAGGTTCTGCCAGTTGGCGGCCAGCTGGTCGGTAGAGACCCGGCTGGCGAATTTCAGGCCGCTTCCCCGCTCCCCCGGTTCCAGGAGGAGGTGGACCTCCGCATAATGGCGGAGGGGTTCAAAGTGGCCGATTCCCTCCACCGGGGCGGCGATGGTCTCCCGGTAGAGGATGCTCCCCTTCCCAAAGGCCACGTCCAGGTCCCACCGGGCCTTGATCTCCTGGGTCAGGACCTCCAGCTGGACCGGGCCCATGACCCGCACCTCCAGCTGCCGGGTCCGGGACTGCCAGACCAGGGCCAGGGTGGGATCTTCCTCCTCCAGCTCCTTCAGTTTGGGATACCACTGGCCCGGGTCCTGCTCCGGGGACAGGATCATCTGATACCCCAGCACCGGAGTGAGGAGAGGGGCGGGGGCGTCCGGCTGGATCCCCAGCCCCAGCCCCGGGCAGGTCTGGGTCAGGCCGGTGACCGCCACCACCATTCCGGGGGTGGCCTTCTCCACCGGGGTGGTCCTGGCCCCCTCACAGACCCGGATCTGGTCCGCCTTCTCCGCCCAGGGGCGGGGCCGGGAGGACTGGAGGAGGGTCTTGGGCTCCAGGGAACCCCCGGTGATCTTCATATGGGTGAGCCGCACCCCGGCAGGATCCCGGCTGATCTTATACACCATGGCCCCGAAGGCCTGGGGGTAAGGGGGCATCCGGGTGAACCGCTCCAGGCCGTCCGCCAGCTGGTCCACCCCCTCCAGTCGGAGGGCGGAGCCGAACCAGCAGGGAAAGACCTTCTCCCCGGCAATGGCCTCCGCCACCTGGTCCTGGGTAAAGGGCCGGTCCTCCAGATACTGTTCCATGAAGGCCTCGTCGCAGAGGGCCAGTTCCTCCCCCAGAGCGTTCCCCTGGCCGAAGTCCAGGCAGTGGGGGGAGAGTTTTTCCTGAAGCTCTTTTATAAGGGCCTGCCGGTCCGCCCCGGGCAGGTCCATTTTGTTGATGAAAAGGAGGGTGGGCACCCCCTGCCGCCGCAGCAGCTGCCAGAGGGTGCGGGTGTGGGCCTGGACCCCGTCGGTGCCCGAGATGACCAGGATGGCGTAGTCCAGCACCTGGAGGGTCCGCTCCGCCTCGGGGCCGAAGTCCAGGTGGCCGGGGGTGTCCAGAAGCTGGACCCGGGTATCCCCCAACTGAAAGTTGGCCTGCTTGGAGAAGATGGTGATCCCCCGCTGCCGTTCCAGGGGATGGGTGTCCAGGTGGGCGTCCCCATGGTCCACCCGGCCCAGCTGCCGGATGGCTCCCGCCCCGTAGAGGAGAGCCTCGGACAGGGTCGTCTTTCCCGCATCCACATGGGCCAG
>CALXEN010000129.1 GCA_944387325.1 uncultured Clostridia bacterium
GGACTGCGTGGAGCTGCCTGTGGTGGACGAAGAGGGCCTGCTGGTGGGTACTGTCACCGCCGACGACGCCCTGGAGGTCCTTCGGGAGGAGGCCACCGAGGACATGGAACGCATGGCCGCCATTCTCCCATCGGAACAGCCCTATCTCCAGACCCGGATCTGGGACATCTATAAAAACCGGGTGGTATGGCTGCTGCTGCTGATGGTATCTGCCGCCTTTACCGGCGCCATCATCACCCACTATGAGACCGCCCTGGCCGCCCAGGTGGTGCTTACCGCCTTTATTCCCATGCTTATGGATACCGGCGGAAATTGCGGCAGCCAGTCCTCGGTTACCGTCATTCGCGGCCTGTCTCTGGGGGAAATCCGTTACAGCGACTGGCTGCGGGTGGCCTGGAAGGAGATCCAGGTGGGAGCCCTGTGCGGCCTGACCCTGGCGGCAGTGAACCTGCTGCGGCTGACCCTGCTCAATCACTTGGACTTTATGGTGGCCATGGTGGTAAGCCTCACCCTGGTGGTGACGGTGATCGTATCCAAGCTTCTGGGCTGCTTTTTGCCCATTGCTGCCAGCCGGATTCATCTGGACCCCGCAGTGATGGCCAGCCCGCTGATCACCACCATCGCCGACGCCATCTCTCTGGTGGTCTATTTCCGCATTGCCACCGTGCTGCTGGGCATTTAAAAGAAATAAAGAATAGAGAGTGGAGCGAGGAAGCACATGTCCCCGCTCCATTTTTTATATCCCCGCCAAGGCGCGCCCACGGCTGAGGAGGTGATAGACCGCGGCAGCAGCTGCAAGGCCGAATATCCCCTGAACAATGTTCCCGGGGATGGAGGCTGCGGCTGCCCATCCCTTGCCCAGCCACAGGCAGGCGTAGCCGAAATAGCCCAGCACCATGAAGGCCTCGCCCACTAAACCGCTGGCAAGCTGGGCGGGGAGGGGACGGATCGACTTGTGCCGCAGGGCCCGGAAGAGCCAGGCAGCTGCCACAGCCATAGCCAGCTTGACGGCAAAGGTGCCGGGAGCGTAGTGGGCGTAGCCGGAGAGCAGGTCGGCCAGCATGGACCCGATTCCCGCCGCCGCGCCCCCGTACCATGGGCCAAGCACCCAGGCGGAGAGGAGAACGGCACAGTCCCCTAAGTTGACATAACCCTGCATGGGGGAGGGAATCTGAATGACCATGGTCATAACGGTGCACAGGGCGGCAAAGAGGGAGGCACGCACCAGCTTGTGAATTTGTTCGTGGGACATGGAGATCGCTCCTTTGTGGGAAAAATTTCCCTTGCAATTTTGGTTTATCTGTATTTTAATCATAACTGGTCCGATTAAAAGGGCCAAATTAATATTATTTTATAGGACCAGATTGGAGGAAGTTTATGCTGACCTACGATTTGGAGCAGCGGGGGAGTCTGGCCCGCTATGACTACCTGTACCGGTGTATCCGGGAGGATATTTTGTCCGGGCAGCTGAGACCAGGGGAACGGCTGCCCTCCAAACGGAGTCTGGCGGCCCATTTGAATACGGCCGTGGTGACGGTGGAGAACGCCTATGCCCAGCTGGAGGCGGAGGGGTATCTCTATGCCCGGGAGAAACAGGGGTATTATGTGGCGGCGGTGGAGGTCCGCACCTTAGAGGGAGAGCCTCCGGGTCAGCAGCCGGAGCAGGTCCAGCCTCAGTGGCTGCTGGATCTGGGAGGACTGGGGAGCGGAACGGAGGGGTTCCCTTTTTCCCTGTGGGCCAGGCTTACCCGGCGGGTACTTACCCAGCGGGGGGAGCAGCTGCTGCGGGCGACGCCGCCCAACGGTGTCATGGAACTGCGCCAGGCCATTTCCAGGCATCTATCTCATGTTCGGGGTATTTCTGCCGCTCCGGAATAGATTGTGGTGGGGGCGGGGACGGAGTATCTCTATAACCTGCTGGTACAGCTGCTGGGCCGGGATCGCATGTATGGTCTGGAGGACCCGGGTTACTCCAAGGCGGAGCGAATCTATACCCTCAGCGGAGCCCGGTGCCTGTCCCTGCCGGTGGATGAAGGAGGGATTCCACTGGAAGAACTGGAACCCAGCGGCTGCCAGGTGCTTCATATCTCCCCCAACCACCAGTTCCCCACGGGAGCGGTGACGCCTATTTCCCGGCGCCAGGGGATGCTCCGATGGGCGGAGAGGGAGACGGGACGGTATATCATCGAGGATGATTATGACAGCGAGTTTCGCTTTACAGGCCGTCCAATTCCAACCCTCCAGAGCATTGACCGTGCAGACAAGGTGCTTTATGTCAACACCTTTTCCCGCACCCTGGCCCCCTCTCTGCGGATTGGATATTTGGTGCTGCCCCGGACGCTTCTGAAGGACTATGAGAGCCGGCTGGGGTTCTATTCCTCCACAGTTCCGGCCATTGAGCAGTATACTCTGGCCCTGTTTTTGGAGGAGGGCCACTTTGAACGGCACCTGAACCGGATGCGGGTCTTTTACCGCAACCGGAGGGACCAGGTGATTGCCGCCATCGGACGAAGCCCTCTGGCCGGGCGGTGCCGGGTGATGGGGGAGGAGGCGGGGCTTCACTTCCTTCTGCAGCTGGATACCAGTCTGGAGGATGCCCGCTTGGAGGAAGCGGCCCGGAAAAAGGGAATTCGCCTATCCTTCCTCACCCAGTACGAGCGCGTACCAGGGCGGGCTGGTGCCCACACCCTGGTGGTCAGCTATCCGGGCCTGGATGGCGAGAGACTGGAGGCGGGACTGGAGACATTGGCAAAGCTTCTGGTCAAATGAGCGCAAAAAAGCGAGGCAGAGTGATCTGCCTCGCTTTGAAACCATTGCGCTCAGTGGTGATTGCCGTGGAGAATGGGGGACAGGGGCTTATAGACCAGGAAGCAAAGAGCGGTGGTCAGCAGGCCCTTGACCAGAGTGAAGGGGGCGTTGAAGAGGATCAGGCACTCCAGCAGGCCGCCGGAGGTGGGACGGATCTCCCGATACATGTTCAGGATGGCGTCGATGGGCATGAACTTGGTGTAGATGGGGTAGGAGATGTAGTAGTTCAGAGGTACGGACAGGACAGCCATGATGACTGCGCCCACCAGAGCACCCACCAAGGCGCCCTTCCGGGACTTCATGTGCTGGTAGATGTAGCCGGCGGGGAAGACGAAGCAGGCGCCCAGCAGGAAATTGCACAGCTCTCCTGCGCCGCCGGTGGAGGTGATGGTCAGATGGATAAGGTTTTTCACCAGACAGACCATCACGCCGTATACAGGGCCAAGGCTAAAGGAGGCCAGCAGGGCGGGCAGCTCAGAGAAGTCCATCTGCACGAAAGAGGGGATGAGAAAGGGAATGGGGAAGTCCAGGAACATGAGCATGAAAGCCACCGCGGACAGCATGGCGGTGACAGCCAAATTCCTGGCTCTGGTATGGCTGGAGGCGCGAGAGGTAGTGGCTGCAATGGGGTTGGACATAAAAAACACTCCTTATTGATTTGATACACCCGGAAAAGCCATGCCTTCCAGGTGTCAAAACAATTAAGGAGGTGCGCGTGCACGCGCAAAAATACGCGTGAATTGTCTAACACATCTTCTTCCATCCGGACTATTACCGTTGGTCCCGGAGTTTCACCGGGTC
>CALXEN010000130.1 GCA_944387325.1 uncultured Clostridia bacterium
CAAGGGGGAGCAGCGGCTCACCGTCATCCCCGCCCTCACCGCAAAGGAGATGGGAAGCGGCGCTTTGGAGGTGCTGGCCACCCCCGCCATGATCGCCCTGATGGAGAAAACTGCCTGGACCAGCGTCCAGTCTGATCTGGAGCAGGGCTGGGGCACCGTGGGCACCCGGCTGGAGGTGGACCACCTGTCCGCCACCCCCCTGGGGATGGAGGTGGTCTGTGAGAGCACCCTCACCGCAGTGGAGGGCCGGAAGCTGACCTTCACCCTCACCGTGCGGGACGCCGCCGGGGAAGTGGGCCGGGGCACCCATGAACGGTTTATGGTCCAGAACGAGAAGTTCCAGGCCAAGGCCAACGCCAAAGCCGGACAGTAAAAACAGGAAAGACGGGAGCCGTTTTGGAACGGCTCCCGTCTTCTGCTCTGGGCGAAAGGCTATACCAGCACCCAGGCTGCGGCGGTAAGGACCGCCAGCATCCCCGCGTTCCAGAGGGTGAATTCCTTCAGAAAGGCTCCTTTTTGGGTGGGGTACTGGGCGGCGTAGAACTTGAAGGCAATGAGGCTGGCCAGGGAGGCGATGAGGGTGCCCAGACCTCCCAGATTGACAGCGGTGATAAGGGTGGAGAAGTTCCGGGTAAAGCCGGACAGGAGGATGGCCGCCGGCACATTGCTGATGACCTGGCTGGCCAAAATCCCCGCCGCCAGCTCGTGGCCCTGGACCAGGGAGAGGAGCAGGCTGTTCAGCCCCGGGACCCGTTTCAGGTTCCCAATAAAGATAAAGAAGAAAAGGAAGGTGAAGAGGAGGAAGTAGTCCACCCGGAGAAAGAGCTTTCGGTTCACCAGGGCGATGACGGCGATGACGCAGACCAGGGCCAGCTGGTAGGGCAGCACCCGGAAGACCACCAGCAGGCAAAGGGCCAGCAGTACCAGATAAGGGGTCATCCGGCGGGAGAGATCCTTCCGTACCGGGAGATCCTCTGCCGGCAGGGAATCCAGGGGCTGGTTTTTCTGGACCAGCAGGGCCCCCAGCAGCAACAGCAGGGAGAGGCCCGCATAGGGCAGCACTGCCCCGGCAAACTGCCCGGCGGTCAGCCCCGAGACCGAGAAGAGGTAGAGGTTCTGGGGATTCCCGATGGGGGTGGCCATGCTCCCCAGGTTGGCGGCCAGGGTCTCCAGCACCACCAGGGTCAGCACCCGGTCCTCCTTTCCGATCATCCGGAAAACCAGGAGGGTGAAGGGAACAAAGGTGATGAGGGTCACGTCATTGGTGATAACCATGCTGCAAAAAAAGCAGAGAAGGACCAGCACCAGGGAGAGCCCCCGCAGGCTCCCGGCCCGGGCCAGCAGACTCTGCCCCAGCATCCGGAACACCCCCAGGGACTGGAACCCTGCCACAATGATCATGAGGCAGAAAAGCAAGGCCAGGGTCCGGTAGTCCGGGTAGGCCAGGTATCCTGCATCCGGATGGACTACAAAGGCGGATGCCACTGCTAACACAAAGGAGACACAGAACACCGTCTCCTGACGGAAAAGATCTTTCAACTGCTGCCACATAAACGCTTGTTCCCTCCGGCCCTTCCCAGAGCCCATTTTCCTTGATACGGCCACATTTTTTCAAAATCCGACCTATTATAGACCCCTTTTTCCCAAAATGCAAGAGTAAGGAAAAAACTTTTCTCTCGGGATGGCGGGGGGGAAAAAATTGTGGTATTTTTGAGGTAAGAGAAAAAAGAAAGGGGGCGCCTGCCATGGGAAATATCACTTTTGGGGCGCTGTGGCCAATCTTTGGTAAAAAGAGCGGCTCCCGGTAAAAGTGACAATGTCACGGAAAACCCGGGCCGTTTGGGGTATTCTATAACCAGAACAAATGACAAAGGAGGACATCACAATGTCTGCAATCAATATTACCAAAAACAATTTCCAGGAAGAAGTCATCAACTCCTCCAAGCCTGTCCTGCTGGACTTCTGGGCCAGCTGGTGCGGCCCCTGCCGGATGGTCAGCCCTCTGGTGGACGAGATCGCTCAGGAGCGCCCCGACATCAAGGTGGGGAAGATCAATGTGGACGAGGAGCCGCAGCTGGCCGCCCAGTTCGGGGTCATGAGCATCCCCACCCTGGTGGTCATGAAGGACGGAAAGATCGTCAACCAGGCGGTGGGCGCCCGGCCCAAGAGCCAGATCCTGGCCCTTCTGTAAGAGGGAAGCGCCATGGGACTGCTGGATTTCTTCCGGGGCCCCGGCCTGGACCGGGGGGTGGAGGAATACCGCTCCACCCCCGGCGCCCTTCTGCTGGATGTGCGGACCCTCCCGGAATTCCGGGAGGGTCATGTTCCTGGGGCCCTCAATCTGCCCCTTCAGGAGCTGGACCGCATTGCCCGGGTGGTCCCGGAAAAAAGCACCCCTCTCTTCCTCTACTGCCGCAGCGGAGCCCGGAGCGGCCAGGCGGCGGAGATTTTGGAAGGAATGGGGTATTCCAAGGTAAAAAACATCGGAGGGATCATTTCCTATAAGGGAAAGGTGGTACGGTAAAATGAAAGTGGTCATTGTAGGCGGCGTGGCCGGCGGCGCCACAGCGGCGGCCCGGATCCGCCGCCTGGACGAGGAGGCCGAGATCCTGATCTTTGAGCGGTCGGGGTATATCTCCTATGCCAACTGCGGCCTGCCCTACTATATCGGCGGCGTCATCCCGGACCGGGAGGACCTGACCCTCCAGACGCCGGAAAGCTTTTATGACCGGTTCCGGGTCAAGGTGAAGGTCCGCCATGAGGTCACCGCTCTCCACCCGGGGGAGAAGGCGGTGACGGTGAAAAACCTGGAGACGGGGGAGACCTTCCGGGAAAGCTATGACAAGCTCCTCCTGGCTCCGGGGGCAAAGCCCCTCCGGCCCCGGTTTGAGGGTGCCGACCTGGACCGGGTCTTTACCCTCCGGACGGTGGAGGATACCTTCAGGATCCACCACTTTATCCAGACCCATCACCCCAAGTCCGCCGTCCTGGCGGGAGGAGGGTTCATCGGCCTGGAGATGGCGGAGAACCTGCGGGAGCTGGGGATGGAGGTGACCATCGTCCAGCGGCCCGACCAGCTGATGCCGCCCTTTGACCGGGATATGGCCGCCTACATCCACAATGAAATGCGGAAACACGGGGTCAGCCTGGCTCTGGGCCGGTCGGTGGAAGGACTCCGCCCGGCTCCCGATGGGGTGGAGGTGGTGCTGAAAGACGCCCCCTCCCTGACAGGAGAGATGGTCATCCTTGCCCTGGGGGTTAGCCCCGACAGTGCCCTGGCCCGGGAGGCGGGGCTGGAATTGGGCCTCAAGGGAAGCATTCTGGTCAATGACCGGATGGAAACCTCCCAACCGGATATCTATGCCGTGGGGGACGCCGTCCAGGTGAAGCATTCCGTCACCGGGCAGGATACCCTCATCGCCCTGGCAGGGCCTGCCAACCGCCAGGGACGGATCGCCGCCGACAACATCTGCGGGGGAGACAGCCGGTACCCCGGCAGCCAGGGAAGTTCCATTCTCAAGGTCTTCGATCTCACTGCCGCCTCCACCGGCCTCAACCTCCGGACCGCCGAAACCCTTTTCAACGCCGACCGGGTC
>CALXEN010000131.1 GCA_944387325.1 uncultured Clostridia bacterium
CTATGGACAAATTAGGTCTAATTTTATACAATGAAACCATCGAAGCACGGATCCGACTTTTATCTTTCCCTCAACCGATCGTCCATACACCGTAAGAAAAAGGAGTCACGCATGAAACTGAAAAAGATTTTCGCCCTTCTCTGCGCCCTTGTGATGGCCGCCAGCCTGGCCGCCTGCGGGGAGGACACCGCTCCTGCCCAGGGGGGCGATTCTGCCGGCAGCACCTCTGCCGACACCACAGAAGAAAAGACCTTCAACATCGACCTTGCCACCGCCTATGCTGCCGACGCTCCCGCCGGAGTGGCCCTGGAAAAGTTTGTGGAAGATGTGGCTGAAGCCTCCGGCGGCACCATCAACATCAGCCTGTTCACCGACGGTACCCTGGGCTCTGCTTCCGACAATTACTCTTCCATTGCCAGCGGCGACCTGGATATGTGTATGTCCGGACTGGAGGCCCTGGACCTGTACGCCCCCGAATACACCTTCCTGGATGCTCCTTTCCTGGTACAGGATCTGGACCATCTGAAAGCTCTTCTGGACAGCGGCATCGGCGACAGCCTGAAGGAGCGTTACGAGGAGAACGGATTCGTGACCCTGGGCTGGCATCAGCGGGACGTGCGGGTGCTGGCCTCCAACAAGGAAGTTGCCTCCCCCGCTGACGTTTCCGGCCTGAAGCTGCGGCTTCCCGGCATGACCGTGTATGTGGATACCTGGTCTGCTCTGGGCGCCACCTCCACCACCGTTCCCATGAGTGAGCTGTACACCGCTCTTTCCACCAACGTGGCTGAAGCCTGCGAGGGCGGCTACGAGCAGATGGACACCCTGAAACTGTACGAAGTGCAGGATTACATTGCCGAAACCAACCACGTTTATGAGTTTGTGGGCCTTTACATCAACAAGGATCTGTATGAGTCCATGAGTGAAAACCAGCAGAAGATCCTGATGGACTGCGCTGCCGAGGATCTGGCCTATGCAGACCAGCTGGCCGAGGAGACCCGGGAAGATTACAAGCAGGCCTGCCTGGACGGCGGCATGACCTTGGTGGAAGTGGACACCCAGGCTTTCCACGACGCCCTGTCCGATTTCTACAAGAGCCAGTTTGAATCCAAGTGGACCGTCTCCACCTATGACGAAGTAATGAGCTACGCAAGCTGATTTTTCTCCGCTGAAGGGGCCTGTTTCCGGCCGGAAACAGGCCCCTTTACTAGAAAAGGAAGGATTGGATATGTTTAAGAAAATCGCCAGGGGATATCTGAAGGTGGTGGAGACCATCTGCGTATTCCTCCTTGTTATGATCCTGCTCTGTATCTGCATCCAGATCGGCTGCCGTCTCTTGAGCATCGGACAAAGTTTTACGGAAGAATTGGCCAAGCTATGCTTCAGCGCCATGATCTTCATCGGGGCTCCCCTTATGCTGGCAGAGGGCGCTGATATCTCGGTGGATATGGTGGTCAACCTGCTCCCCGCCCCTGCCCGCCGGGCGGTAGAGATCATAGGGAATGTGATCATCGCCCTGTTCAGTGCGCTGGCCGTCCGCAGCTTTGTCACCTTTATTGGGGCCAACAAAGGCGTTACCGCCGTTTCCATGACCTTTATCCAGATGAACTGGCTCTACTACGCCTTCCTGGTCTCCTTTGTCCTGCTCTTTGCAGTCTCCATTGCCAAGGCAGCGGCAGGGATCCTGGGCAAGCCCCAAACCATGGATATCAACGCTGAAGCCAAAGCGGCCGAGGCCGAAGCAGAAAAGGAGTTGGATCTGGGCCTATGAATACCACCGTATTGTTGATTTTAGTGGGGATGCTGGTTCTCTTCCTGCTGAAGGTCCCCGTTTATGTGAGCATGGCCATCACCGGCTGTGCCCTGATGCTGGCCACCACCGGAATGAAGTGGAGCATCCTTGGCCAGTACCTGTATACCGGCACCAGCTCCTTCACCCTGCTGGCCATCCCCCTCTTCCTGCTGGCCGCCAAGCTGATGAATACCGGCGGCATCACCAAGCGCCTGTTTGCCTTCTGCATGAAGGTGGTGGGCTGGCTGCCCGGTGGCCTGGGACACGTGAATGTGCTTTCCTCCGTCATCTTTGCCGGGATGTCCGGCACCGCCGTGTCCGATGCCGGCGGCCTGGGGTCCATTGAGATCAAGGCTATGAACGAGAACGGCTTTGACAACGACTTCTCCTGCTGTGTCACCGCCGCTTCCTCCACTCTGGGACCCATCATTCCCCCCTCCATTCCCCTGGTGGTCTACGCCACCGTTTCGGGGGCATCGGTAGGCGCTTTGTTTATGGCCGGGATCATCCCCGGTCTGGTCATGGCCCTGATCATGATGTTGGTGGTAAGCGTCTATGCCGTCATCCGCCATTATCCCCGGACCAAATTCCCCACCCTCCGGGAATTCCTGGTGGCCCTGAAGGAAGGGTTTCTTCCCCTCATGGCCCCGGTCATCCTTCTGGTAGGGATCTACGGGGGCGTGTTCACCCCCACTGAAAGCGCCGCCATTGTGGTGCTGTACAGCCTCTTCCTGGACATCTTTATTTATCACGAGCTGACCCTGTCCAAGTTCATCTCCCTGTTGAAGGAAACGGTGCGGGACGGTGTGACCATTGCCTGGATCATTGCCGGCGCCACCTTCTTCGGGTATGTGGCCACCCGGGCCAAGATCCCCCAGATGATCCTGGAAGCCATGACCAGCGTCGTTTCCAGCAAGGTGGCCCTGCTCCTTATCATCAACGTTTTCCTGCTCATCATCGGCTGCTTTCTGGAGACGGCCTCTGCCATTACCATTGTAGTGCCCCTGATCGCTCCTCTGCTGGCTGCCTATGACGTGAACATGACCCAGTTTGGCATCATCATGGTACTGAATCTCATGATCGGCCTCCTGACCCCGCCCTTCGGGCTGGTGCTCTTCGTCATCAGCCGGATCGGCCACATCTCCATTGCACGGTTCACCAAGGCCCTGCTGCCCTGGATGGGCGCTCTTTTGGCGGCTTTGTTGCTGGTCACCTTTATTCCCCAGCTCAGCCTCTGGCTGCCCACCCTGCTGGGGCAAAGCGTGTAAAGGAGGGCCCCGGTCATGAAGATCACCGCTGTAAAAGGGATCGCCCTGCGGTGTGAATGCGCCCCCATCAGCGACGCCCTTTCCACCAGCAATGCCCGGCAGGCCCTGCTGGTAAAGGTGGAGACCGACAGTGAACTGTACGGCATCGGGGAAGCCTTCACCTACGGGGCTCCCCTGACCGTGATGAAATACCTGGTAGAGACCCAGTTGGGCTCCCAGCTGGTGGGGAAAGACCCCACCCGGATCGAGGAGATCTGGAACACCCTGTACTGGCGTAGTCTGGCCAGCGGGCGGCGAAGCACCACCCTGGGCGCCATCAGCGGCATCGATATTGCCCTGTGGGACCTGCTGGGAAAAATAGCCCACCTGCCGGTAGCCTCCCTTCTGGGCGCCTGCCGGGACCGGGTGCCCTCCTACGCCAGCGGCGGGTTTTATGCCCCCGGCAAGGGATTGCCGGAGCTGCGCCGTGAGGTGGAAGAATACCTGGAGAAGGGATACCGCCACGCCAAGATCAAGATCGGCCGGAACCTGGACCGTCCCGGTTCTCCCCTTGTCTATATGGCCAACCAGAACAGCGCTGTGACGGTGGAGGAAGACTTCCGCCGGATCGAGGCCGTGAAGGAACTGCTGGGGAAGGGACGGCTGATCGTTGACACCAACGCCAGCTGGGACAGCCAGACTGTCCTGAAACTGGGGCCGGAGCTGGCCCGGCTGGGGGTGGAATGGATCGAGGAACCCATTCCCTTTGAGGATCTGGAAGGGATGGCCCGGATCTCCCGGGAACTGCCCCAGCTTCAGATCATCGGCTGCGAGACCCAGCAGGGCGCCCAAAACTTTGAGACCATGATCCGGGCAGATGCCCTGGACATTGTCCAGCCGGATGTGGGCTGGGCAGGGGGAATCACCGAGTGTCGGAAGATCGGCCACCTGGCCCAGAGCACCGGACGGAAGATCTCCCTCCACTGTTTCGGCTCCGCCGTCCTCTTTGCCGCAAGCCTCCATCTGGCCGCCTCCCTGCCCAACACCGAAATGATGGAAAGCGAGGAAAATCCCAACCCCCTGAAGGAAGAGCTGCTGACCCATCCTCTGGAACATGACGGGGAAATGAACTGGCTGGTCCCCCAGGAGGAGGGTCTGGGGATCCACCTTGACTGGACGAAACTGGAAAAATATGGTATATTAACATAAATCGCAGCGTTCAGATTTGGTTTTCAAGGACCCGGAATTTTAACAGAAAGGCCTGAAGGTTTATGGAATCCTCTTCCCAGGCGGCCCAGCTCCTGGCTGACGAAATCGCCCGCAAGATCCAAAATAAAATCCAGACCCAGCAGTATGCTCCCGGGGAGCGGCTGACGGTGCGCCGTCTCTGTGAGGAGTTCGGCACCAGCGAGACCCCGGTCAAGCAGGCTCTGAATCAACTGGTGACCACCGGTTTGGTGGTCTCCATCCCCAAATGCGGGATGCGGGTGCGGGAGTTCTCCTTTGACGAAATGAAGGAGAACTGGGAGGCCCGGCTGATGATCGAGCTTTACTGCGCCGCCTCGGCTGTGGAGGCCGCCCGCCGGGATGATGGATTTGTGGCCCGGGTCCAGGCTTTACTGGAGGAAGCAAATGAGGCTTACCGGAACTGCATTGGCTCCTTCACCAAAGAGAACTTCAATCTTCTCCAGGTACCGGACCGAAATCTGCACACCCAACTGGTGACCTGCTGCCAGAACCGGCAGATCATTGAGATGTACAACCGGCTCAACGCCCACGCCTGTATGTTTGTGGGGTATGAGTTCCACAGCCGGGAATCCCTGGAGGGGGTCATTCAGCAGCACACCCAGATGGTGGATCAGCTTCTGCTCTGCGATCTGGAAGGGCTGCGGAAAGCCATTCGGACCCACATCTATTCCACCATCCGCATTTACCGGGCCGTCCAGTCCCGTCTGTAACTAACAAACCTCCGCCCCGGAGGACCGACATGGTCCTCCGGGGCGGAGGTTTTTCATTGGATCAAAGCCTGGGACTGCCCAGGCGGCGCCTGAATTCATGGTACCCGAACCGGGTGAGGCGGCGGAGCACCCCGGATTCCTCCAGGGACCAGACGTCCGGCAGGGGCATCCCGTTGAAGGTGTTGTTTTTACAGGTGGTGTAGATGGCCATATCCCCCAGGATCACCAGGTCGCCCCGGGAGAGGGGATGTTCAAAGGCGTAGTCCCCCACCACATCCCCGGCCAGGCAGGTGGGCCCGGCCAGCCGGTAGAGGTAGCCCTCCTTCCCGCCGGCTTCCGCCCCCAGAATGGGGGGCAGGTAGGGCATCTCCAGCACGTCCGGCATATGGCAGGCGGCGCTGGCGTCCAGAATGGCTACCTGGATGCCGCCGTTTTCCACCAGGTCCCCCACCCGGGTGAGAAGGTACCCTGCATTGAGGGCCACCGCCTCCCCCGGTTCCAGGTAGACCTCCACCCCCCACTTGGTCTGGGCGGCGGTGATGAGCCGTTCCAGCCGGTCCAGGTCGTACCCGGTGCGGGTGATATGGTGGCCGCCCCCGAAGTTGAGCCATTTCAGCCGGGGCAGGAATTCCCCGAACTTTTCCTCCACGGCAGCCAGGGTGGGTTCCAGGGCGTCGGAATCCTGCTCGCAAAGGGTATGGAAGTGGAGCCCGTCCAGCAGTTCCAGGGTGGCAGGGTCCATCTCCCGGTCCCACACGGTCCGGGTGACCCCCAGGCGGCTGCCGGGAGCGCAGGGATCATAGATGGCGTGACCCTCCTGGGTGGAGCACTCCGGGTTGATCCGGAGGCCCAGGCTCTTGCCGGCGGCTTTGGCCCGGGGCCCGAACTGCTTCAGCTGATGGACCGAGTTGAACACAATATGGTCGGCGTACTCCAGCAGCTCCGGGAACTCCTCCTCCCGGTATCCGGCACAGAAAACATGGACCTCCTTCCCCCGCATCTCCTCCCGGCCCAGCCGGGCCTCATAGAGGCCGCTGGCCTCGGTGCCCGCCAGACTGGGGGCAAGGAGGGGGTAGAAGTCATAGTTGGAGAAAGCCTTCTGGGCCAGAAGGATCTTGCAGCCGGTCCGCCGGGCAAGATGGGCCAGGATCTCCCCGTTCACCTGCAACCGGGCCTTGTCAATGACGTAGGCGGGGGTGTGCAGGGGAGCAAAGGGGGTCTCCAGGTCCCGCCCCGCCAGTCCCACAAAGGCGGGGACGTCCATGGTCAGGAATCCCATCAGTCCACCAGAGCCGGGGTATGGCTCTCGCTCCGGGGCAGACCGTACTGGTCCAGAGCGTCCAGGAAGGGATCGGGATCAAACTCTTCCACCGTGTGGACGCCGGGCTGGGTCCACTTGCCGGTGAGGAGCATGAGAGCCCCGCACATGGCAGGAACGCCGGTGGTGTAGCTGATGGCCTGGCTCTCCACCTCCTTGTAGCACTCCTGGTGGTCGCAGACGTTGTAGATGTAGTAGGTCTTTTCCTTCCCGTCCTTCTTGCCGGTGAAGATGCAGCCGATGTTGGTCTTGCCGTGGGTCCGGGGGCCCAGGCTGGCGGGGTCGGGGAGAAGGGCTTTCAGGAACTTGATGGGTACGATCTGGTGCCCCTCAAACTCCACCGGTTCGGTGGAGAGCATTCCCACATTCTCCAGACACTTCATATGGGTCAGGTAGCTCTGGCCGAAGGTCATGAAGAACCGGATCCGCTGTACCTCGGGAATGTTCTGGGCCAGGGACTCGATCTCCTCATGGTGGAGGAGGTACATATCCTTCATCCCCACCTGGTCAAAGTCGTACTCCCGCTTGATGCTCATGGCGGGGATCTCCACCCAGTGGCCGTCCTCCCAGTAGCTGCCGGGGGCGGACACCTCCCGCAGGTTTACCTCGGGGTTGAAGTTGGTGGCAAAGGGATAGCCATGGTCCCCTCCGTTGCAGTCCAGAATATCGATGGTGTCGATGGTGTCGAACTCATGCTTCTTGGCCCAGGCGCAATATGCCTGGGTGACGCCGGGGTCAAAGCCGCAGCCCAGGAGGGCCACCAGACCGGCCTGCTCAAACTTTTCCTTGTAGGCCCACTGCCAGCTGTAATCAAAGTAGGCGGTAAAGCCCTTCTCCTTGCACCGCTTCTCATAGATGGCCCGCCACTGGGGGTCCTGGGTGTCCTCGGGCTCGTAGTTGGCGGTGTCCATGTAGTTGACCCCACAGGCCAGGCAGGCGTCCAT
>CALXEN010000132.1 GCA_944387325.1 uncultured Clostridia bacterium
GAGGGCAGATGGTACACGGATGGCAGTTACAATGCCCATCCGTCGGGCAGCAGCTCTGGCTGCAGTGGCATTGCTCCGAGTCGGAGGGACGATAGCGTTTCATAAGAAGCTCCTTTCTGGAAACAGTAGATATTTTGATGTTCTCTTTATTGTATGCTCTGGAAAAATTTGTGTGCCGCCTGATGGAGAGAAAGAAGAAAGCACCCTTTTTCGGCCTCCCTGGAGACCAAAAGGGTGCTTTTGTCATTATAGTAAATCCTGCGTTATTTGCATTCCTGCTTCATAGCAAAATACCCGATGAGTACCGTCCACACATAGGCGCAGGTCTTGGGAATCATCAGCATGCCAATCATGGGAACAACATCCGCCCACAGCACCACTGGGATGTAGAAGCCAAAGCTCAGCACGATGGTCAGCCACATCCAGCGAAATGCGCTGTCTTTGTGCTCTTTGGCACTGATGTAGAACAGCACGATGATCACAAGTCCCAGCAGGGCAAAAGGAATGTTCCGGTAAATGCCCCAGGAGAGGGGAGCCTCAGCGCTGAGCCACTGATTTTGGGGTATCATACACAGGGCAATACGCACAGCAGACAAAACATATACAGCAGCGGTGAGTCAATTCCGCCCCTTCACGCCATAGCGCTGCCGCCAGACGTAGTAGAGCAGGACATAGAAAATTGTCATGGTCACCGATGTGATCCACTTACCCAAGCCCAGGGCAACGGTGAAATTTTCCAGGCCGGTGGTGCACAGAGCCAAAGCCCGGGGGATCAGGTGAAAGGAATCGCCGGCTCCCAAAATCACCGCCATCCAGCCAAACAGCCGGAATTGTCCGTTGCCATTGCTGCGGCGGATCATCAGAACGCCGATGGCAATTACGGTAATCAGATAGACCGCATCAAATAAGGTTTCTACAATTGCTTGCATCTTTTTTACTCCTTTTACACAATATATCATTCTGAACTGTGACGGTGCCACAGCTGCATTCGCTTATCGTACCTGGGGTGGGAAGAATTCTTCCAGGCGTCCGATTTGTCCCAATATGAACATTGTTCAGTTTTTGGGGTTAAAAACTCCCACCAAAAGTGGGAATTTTAATACAAAGTTCTATGGAGGATTTCCAGCACGGGGCTGGGGTTGTAATCCTGCCGCAGCAAAGCAGACAGCATCAGAGAAAACAAAACATCTGCAAACATCTCCGGGGTAAACTGCTCCGAAAAGGCGTCCGGACGGATTTTGGCATCCCGTTTCAGGACAGCGCACAGGCTATGGAGAATATGCTGCCAGGCCTGGGCCATCAGTCGTTTGCCGTCGGATTTTTCTTCTCCCAGAAAGCCTAGGGAGTGGAGGGTAAAAAAGCCGGGATACTGCTGGCATCCGCTTTCCATCCGCCCATAGATCCAGACAATACAGGCCTGGGTGTCCTGGAACACAGAACCATCTTCGGGATGGTGAAAAATTTCCTGCCACACACTTTCCACAGTGGCGCCTACCAAATCTGCCTTGGAGTCAAAATAGTTATAAATGGAACCAACCGATACGCCGCAGGCGGATGCCACGGAACGGATATTGACCGCAGACCATCCCTGCTGCTGAATCAGCTCCCGGCTGGTTTTCAGGATTTCTTCTTTGGAAGTTACGGCAGTATTCATGGCCTCACCTCAATATGAACATTGTTCATTATAAAGACCCTGTCCCCTCTTGTCAAGGATGGAATGGCAGGGAGAGCGACTGCATCACAAAGAAGCGGCGTCTCTTTTGAGAGACGCCGCTACTTTTTTTCATGGCCGAACAATCAGTTGCCGCTGGGCGGAGTGATGGAAACGGTGCTTTCCTCCATGACATACTCCGAATCGGCGGCCACACGGGAAAGGCCGGAGACATGGACAATGTAGCCGGTCTCCCCTGCCACCTGGGTGCAGGCGGTTTCCAGCACATCGCGGTAGTTGTTTTCGGTCTTAAAATGAGTGGCCAGTTTCAGCTGGGTCTCCCCCCGCTGGATGGCATCCCGGATCTGCTGGGTGTAATAGGCCAGGGCTTCCTCCTCGGTCATATTGCCCTGGGCGGGATACTCGATGCGGGCTGTGGTGACCCGGGTGTTGGCATTGATTTTGGGTGCATACAGCACATAGTCCACTTTGGAGACAAAGCTGCCCACGGTGTAGCCCTCCACCGCCACCTGACGGACGGCCTTGGAGGCATAGTAGCTTTCGTCCTTGTCGGGATAATTCCCCGGCTGCAGCTCAATGCGCTGACGGCCATTGCGGATGGCTTCCTCGATCTGATCGATGTAGCGCTGGGTCTCGTTCCGGCCCCACTTGTAATTGGTGATGGCAACAATGCCCCCTGTTTTGGCGGTGACATTGTAATCCGAAGTGGTGCTGGATGCTGCATAGGTGTAGCCGCTGAAGGTATAGCCCGGGGTCTTCATGTTCTTGCAGGCCAGCTGGATGGCCCCATCGGTGTAACCGGTGAGGGTGATCTGATAGGTTTCGCAGGTGCCGCTTGCAATGGCCTGCTCCAGGAGCTTCTGAACCTCCGGGGCGTTGGCAGCATCCTGGGCCTCCTGCTGATCCTTCTCCTCTTCCTTGATATCCTGGCGGCGCTTCTTTTCGGTCGCAATATCCGAGCGGTAAAATTCAAGGTGCTTCTCACTGGAGCGGAAGGAGCCATAGGCAAACTGGGGATGCTGGGCCACGATGGTGTTGATCACTTCACGGCTGTATTTACTCAGGGTGTTGGAATCCCAGCCGGAGTCCGACAGGTCGATGATGAAATACAGCTCCTCATCCAGCTGCTGGTCGGAAAGGGCCTGAAGCTCGGCCTGGGTCCAGGTGGGCACCTTCTCCAGGGCGGGAGCGCAAAGGGCCAGGATGGCATTCACCTGCTTCTGGCGCTCATCGGCCGTGGCCTGGTCCACAGAATCCAGCAGGTCTTCATCGTATTTGGTGCTGGTGCAGGAGTGAAGAACTTCCCAGTTCCGGTGACTCCGGTTGACCATCACCTTGTCGCTTTTGAGGAAATACTCATAGCGGATGTAGTCGCCGCCACGGGTGGTGGGATCGTCCCAGGTGGCATCCACATGGTACCACTCCCCATCCACCTGCACCAGGTTCCAGGCGTGATAGCCCCCGGCAAAGCCGGTGATGGTCTCGCAGGGGATGCCGGCGGCATCCAGCAGGATCTCATAGGCCTTGGCATAACCGGAGCACACGGCAGTTCCCTTGAGCAAGGCCCCTTCGGCCTGGTGGGAAATAAAGGGCATATTGCCAATGTCCACCCGGATGTCATAATCGCAATGGGTAATCAGGTAATCGTGGAGGGTCTTGACCACATCGTAATCGCTCATGTTGCTGGTGATCAGGTTGCCCACCACCCGCTGGGCCTCGGCCTGGGCGGCGGCAGACACATAGCGCCAGTCGCTCTCCGCCACGGTGGCAGAGGACGCAGTGCTGCTGGTATAGGTCACCGACAGGTGCTTGGCAAGGTTTCCATCCTGCTCAAAGGCATGGATGCTTTTGATGCCATAGGGGTTCTTGCCGTCCAGATCGGCGATCTTCCGGGCCAGCTGCTCAGCCTGGGAAGCTTCCAGGTTGAACGGACTGATGTCAATGGCAGCTTTCCGGTCCAGGAAACCGGTGGTGATGGTCAGAGTGGCTCCGGCTTCATCGCTGAGAACGGGCTGCTCCTCTGTTTCCCCGTTGTCTCCCAGCTGCTGGAACAGGCAGTAAACCACATCCCGGCGGGGACAGCCTGCCTTGGCCGAGAAGCTCAGACCATCGGTCAGGCCGGTTTCTTTTGCCCAGCTGAGAGCGGAAGCCGACCAGTTGCTTCCCAGGGCATCTTCCCCGGCAAAGCGGCACAGAAAGGCCAGGATCTCGTCGTAGGCCAGGGTGCCGTAGGGGTCGAACCGGCCGCCGCCCACGCCGTTGGTGATCCCCTTCTCCAGGGCCCACAGGACGGGCTTATAGTAATAGGCGTTTTTGTCGGTCACATCGCTGAAGGTGGAGACTCCAGCGGGAGCCGGAGACCCGGCGGCCCGCCACAGGAAGGTGACGGCCTCTGCACGGGTGACGGTGCTCTCCGGTGAAAAAGCGCCGTTTCCGGTGCCCAGGGTAATCCCCTCTTCCGATGCCCAGATAACGGCGTCGGCATAGTAGGCGCCCTCCGGCACATCGTGGAAGCCGGTATTGGCGGCCGCCACCGGCAGGATGCC
>CALXEN010000133.1 GCA_944387325.1 uncultured Clostridia bacterium
TGGATCAATACCTGGCCAAGGCCCTGGGGATCAGCCGGAGCCAGAGCCGGAAGCTCATTGCCTCCGGGCAGGTGACAGTGGAGGGCCAGGTCTGCAAGGCGGCAGACCGGCAGCTGGGGGAAGCCCCCCAGGTAGCCGCCCAAGGCAAACTCCTGGGAGTTCAAGAGCACGTTTACCTTATGCTGAACAAGCCCCGGGGGGTGGTCAGCGCCAGCCGGGACAAGCGGGACGTGACAGTGGTGGACCTGGTGGCAAAGGACTTTCCCCGGCGGGAACTCTTCCCGGCGGGAAGACTGGACAAGACCAGCAC
Organism: uncultured Clostridia bacterium; assembly: GCA_944387325.1. Classification (GTDB taxonomy): domain Bacteria; phylum Bacillota; class Clostridia; order Oscillospirales; family Ruminococcaceae; genus CALXEN01. The sequence goes on from CALXEN010000133.1 coordinate 311, forward strand.
CGGCTTTGTCCTTCTCACCGATGACGGGGCCCTGGCTCACCGGCTGCTGGCCCCCAAACGCCATGTGACCAAGGAATATCTGGTGGAGCTGGACACCCCTCTCACCCCTGAGATGGTCCGGGGATTCGAGACCGGGGTCACCCTGGCGGATGGCCAGACCCTGGCCCCTGCCCAGGCGGAAAATCCGGATCCTGAACAACCCTGCTTGGTCCGGGTGACCCTCCATCAGGGGGTCTACCATCAGATCAAGCGGATGTTCGGGGTATACGGGGCGGGCGTGAACGCTCTCCACCGCACTGCCATCGGCGGTGTGGCCCTGGATCCGGCCCTGGAGCCGGGCTGCTGGCGGCCTTTGACAGAGGCAGAATTGGAAAAACTTTCCCGGGAATGACCTCCCCCTCCGGGGATGGAGAGGCAAAATTTGGACGGTTTCAGAAAAAGTTCAAATTTCAACAATAAAAAAGCGGCTTTTTTGTTCAAATATGTAGCAAAAGTAAAAATTATTGTGTAATATATACATGATATGGCTTCTTAATTGTTGAAAAATGCCAAAGCAAAATCACCAAAAGCCATCCGGTGAGGCTGCGGCGGCAGATAGGGAAGGAATTTCATTATGGCAAATCGAGTTTTTCAGAGCGTCATCTACCAGATGAAGGATGCAGTCAACCGCATTGTAGGCGTGGTGGATGAGACGGGTACCGTCATCGCCTGTTCCGAGCTGAACCTTATTGGGGAGGTGCGGGAGAGTTTCCTGGCCGAGCGGCTGGGCTCCGCTGACCGGTTTGTCCGGGACGGGTATTCTTACCATCAGTTCTCCAATGCCAAGCACAACGACTACGCAGTCTTTGTGGAGGGCACGGACGAGGTGGCCGGGCAGTTCGCCAGCATCCTTTCCATCAGCCTTCAGAGCATCAAACAGTACCACGACGAAAAATTTGATAAAGCCAACTTCATCAAGAATGTAGTTCTGGACAACATCCTCCCTGGGGATATCTATGCCAAGGCCCGGGAGCTCCACTTTGCCACCGATGTGTCCCGAGTGGTCCTCATCATTCGGGTGGCCAGCGGCACCGATGTGTCCGCCTATGAGGTGGTCAGCAGCCTCTTCCCCGACAAGCAGAAGGACTTTGTTTTCAATATCAGCGAGACCGACACCGTTCTGGTGAAGGAGATTCGCCGGGGGATCGAGACCCGGGATATTGAAAAGCTGGCTGCCAGCATTGTGGACACCCTTTCCGGGGAGCACTATATCAAAGCCAGCGTGGGGATCGGAACCCCCATCGGCAATGTGAAGGATCTGGCCACCAGCTTCAAGGAAGCCCAGATCGCCATGGAAGTGGGGAAGATGTTCGACACCGAGCAGCAGATCGTCAGCTATGACCACCTGGGTATTGCCCGGCTCATCTACCAGCTGCCCACCACCCTCTGTGAAATGTTCCTGAAGGAAGTGTTCCGCCAGGGCAGCATCGAGAGCCTGGACAGCGAGACCCTCTTCACCATTCAGCGGTTCTTTGAGAACAACCTGAATGTGTCCGAGACCAGCCGGGGACTTTTCGTTCATCGGAACACCCTGGTCTACCGGCTGGAGAAGATCAAGAAGCTCACCGGTCTGGATCTGCGGGAGTTCGACGATGCCATCGTATTCAAGGTGGCCCTCATGGTAAAGAAGTACCTGAACTCCAACCCGGCCCGGTATTAAATAAGGGCAGCCGCCCGGCAGGGCAGCTGCAACCAAGACCACTGTTCCGGGGCGAAAAGGACCCGGCGACGGCGGTCTTGGCTTTTTGTCAGGAGATTGAGGCCTTTTGAGGCCTGAGGGAAGGAAAAATAACGTTTGAACGGCTCTCTTTGCGGCAAGGGAGGGCGGTTCCCCGGGCGGCAGGGAAAAGCCGCCAAAAGGAGAACATCAATGATCATTTTCGAAGATGTGTGCAAAACCTACCAGCCCCTGGGAAATGTGGCGCTGGATCACGTAAATCTGCACATTCACCCGGGAGAGTTCGTCTTTGTGCTGGGACATTCCGGGGCAGGCAAGTCCACCTTCCTCAAGCTGATCCTGCGGGAGGAAAAGGCAACTTCGGGTCGGGTGATTGTCAACGGCCAGGATCTGAGCAAACTGAAGGAGCGGAAGATCCCCTACCTCCGCCGGCAGATGGGGGTGGTGTTCCAGGATTTCCGGCTCATCCCCACTATGACCGCCTACGAGAATGTGGCCTTCGCCATGCGGGTGACCAACATCCCTGAAAAGCATATCCGGAAGCGGGTCCCCTTTGCCCTGGATCTGGTGGGACTGAAAGATAAAATGGACCGTCTGCCGGACGAGCTGTCCGGCGGCGAACAGCAGCGGGTGGCGCTGGCCCGGGCGGTGGTACATACTCCCAAACTCATCATTGCCGACGAGCCCACCGGCAACATCGATCCCCAGCTCAGCCTGGAAATGATGGAGCTGCTGGGAGCCATCAACGCCATGGGGATCACCGTGGTGGTAGTCACCCACGAGCACGAACTGGTCAGCCGGTTCAACAAGCGGGTCATCACCATTGACAAAGGTCAGGTGGTGGCTGACACCGATCAGCCCGGCCTGGGCGCTGCCTTCCGGGATGCGGAGAACGCCAAGCTGGACTTGGGGGAGGTGCGGATATGAAGTGGTCTTCTTTCAGATATCTGGTGGGGCAGGGGCTCCACAGCCTGCGGATGAACCGCCTTATGACCTTTGCTTCGGTAGGCGTTCTCTCGGTCTGCCTCATCCTTACGGGGGTGGCCTACCTCTTCAGCACCAATGTGGATTCGCTGGTGGAGTATATCGGCCAGCAGAATGAGATGGTGGTGTATCTGGACCCCGACCTCTCGGAGGAGGAGATCTCCCAGGTGGACTCCTCCGTGCGGAGTATTTCGGGGGTTACCTCCATCACCTATGTCTCCAAGGCGGATGTGCTGGAGACCTATAAGGGGTACATGGAAGAGTACGCCGACCTGTGGGACGCCTTTGAGGATGACAACCCCTTTAAGGCCAATTACCGGGTGGTGGTGGAGGACCTGGAGCAGATGGAGGCCCTCAGCGCCCAGTTTGCCGCCATCGCCGGGGTGGTCAAGGTCAGCGCTCCCCTGGAACTGTCTGACATCTTTGTAAGTGTACAGCGTGTGGTCACCTATGCCGGGTATGCCTTTGTGGCGGTACTGGCCGTGGTCAGCGTTGTGGTCATCGGCACCACCATCCGCCTGACCCTTTTTGCCCGGAGGAAAGAGATCAATATTATGAAATATGTGGGGGCCACCAACGGATTTATCCGGCTGCCCTTCTTTGTGGAGGGGGTGGCCAGCGGCCTCATCAGTGCCGCCATCGCCTCCGCTGTGGTGCTGGGCAGCTATTATGCCCTGGAGTATTACTCCGGCCAGATCTTTACCGGAATGTGGGCCACCGTAGTGGGAGCCAGCCTGGTCCCCCTGGCTGACGTCTGGTACTGGCTGGTGGCCGGGTTCTGCGCCTTCGCCTTTGTGCTGGGCGGCCTGGGTACCGCTGTTTCCATCCGCAAGCACCTGAATGTGTAATAAGGAGGCGTTATGAAACTGAATCATCAGAAACTTGCCCTCCGGATCAAGGCCGGGTCCCTGGCCGCCGTCCTTCTCATGGGGCTGGGGCTTGGATTCTCCACCCCCGCCGGGGCTGCGGATGATAAACAACAGCAGCTGGAAAACGAGAAGGCCCAGGCCCAGCAGGAACTGGATGACATCAACGCCCAGATCCAGGAGAACAAGGACAACATTGCCAACGCCCAGGCCCAGCAGTCTGCCCTCCAGACCCAGTCCAACCTGATCACCCAGCAGATCAATATCCTGATTGAACAGATCAGCAACACCCAGGCCCAGATCGTGGAAAAGCAGGACCAGGTGGACCAGAAGCAGGCCGAGATGGACGCCCGGTGGGAGGACTTCAAGGACCGGATGGCCGCCATGCAGGAGATCAACGACCGGGGCGGCATCGCCATCCTCTCCCAGGCCACCAACCTGTATGAGCTGCTCACCTTCAACCAGACCCTCCAGGATATCAGCGAGAAGGACAACGAGATCCTGGCCGAGATGGATGCGGCCCGAAAAGCACTGGAAGAGGAGAAGGCTGCCCTGGAAGAGGAGCAGGCCCGGCTGGAGGACCAGCAGGCTCAGCTGGACAGTAAAAAAGGGGAGCTGGCCCAGAATATCCAGCAGCTGGACAAGGATATCTCCGCAGAGGAGGCTGAGCAGCGGGCCAACGAGCAGGCCGCAGCGGTGGCCCGGCAGAAGCTGAACGAGGCGGCCGAGGCTTTGGATGCCTATATCCGCAGCCAGAACCAGGGCTACGAGGACGTGATCTTCAACACCAGTATGGGCTTTATCAGCCCCCTGCCCAGTTACAAATATGTAAGCTGTCAATATGGGGACGACGGACACAAAGGCGTGGACTGGGCGGCCCTGGGAGGCACCCCCATCTATGCCGCTGCAGACGGGGTGGTCACCATCTCCACCTACCATTACAGCTACGGCAACTATGTCCAGGTGTATCACGGCGCCGATACCGACGGCAATACCTTCGCCACCCTCTACGCCCATATGCAGTCCACTCCCGTGGTGGCAGTAGGCCAGAAGGTGACCCAGGGTCAGCTCCTGGGGTATGTAGGCTCTACCGGCAACTCCACCGGCAATCACCTGCATCTGGAACTGCGGGTCAACGGAAACCGTACCAATCCTTTGAACTATATTCCTAAGCCCAGCGTGGTCAAGTATTCTTAAGGAGGGAACCGTCCATGAATAAGTTGGCAGTACGTATCATCTGTGGCCTTATCTCCGCCGTTATGGTTGTGACCCTGGTGGCAGGGATCCTGCTTCAGGCCTTTATGTGATCCGGAAGGAAGTATCCCATGAATAAAAAGATTTCCATCAGCCTGGCCGTCACCCTGATCTTTATCGCCATGACCGTCACCTTCAGCGTGACCATGGTGGTGGCCATGCAGATGTTTGACAACACCATCACCTCCATCAGCGAACGGGAGGCCATGTTTTCCAACCTGTCGGAAATCAATACCTACGTTTCCACCACAGGATACTACGATTATTCCTATGATACCGTTTACGATACGGTAGCCTCCGGCTATATTCTGGGCATCTCGGACCGGTATGCCAGGTACTATACCGCCAAGGCGTACACCGAGTATCAGGATATCCAGAATGGAACGCTGATCGGCATCGGAGTTGACCTGGTGAAAGACACGGCTACCGGGTATGCCCGGGTGCTGCGGGTCTATCCCGGTTCCCCGGCCTACGAGGCAGGCCTCACCAAAAACTGTTATATCACTGCCATCACCACAGCGGACGGCACCCGGTATGAGGTGAAGAATCTTACCGATGTGGACACCATCCAGAGCCGACTCCGGGGCGGAGTGGGCACCACGGTGACGGTGGACTACATCGGGGCCGACGGGACCCAGACCACCAACCTGACCATCACCCATTACAACTATTCCACCCCCACGGTGGAAGGCCAGGCCATCGGGGTCTGCGGGTATATCAAGATCTACGACTTTACCGATACCACCCCCACCGAACTGGACCGGACCCTGGACAGTCTGGAAGGGCAGGGGATCCAGGCCCTGGTCATTGACCTGCGGGACAACCAGGGCGGCGACCTGTACGACGCCATGAATGCGGTGGACCGGTTGGTGGGCAGCGGGGTCCTGGCCATGTCCGAGGACAAGAGCGGAGAGCAGCTGGCGCTTTACACCAGCGATGAGACCAGCTGCGATCTGCCCATGGTCTGCCTGGTAAACAGCAAAACCGCTGCCGGGGCCGAGCTCTTTGCCAGCTGCGTCAAGCGGATGGAAGGGGGCAGCATCGTGGGGACCCGCACCAGCGGCCAGGGCACCATCCAGGCGGCACCCCAGCGGATGAGCAACGGCAGCGCCGTGGTGGTCACCGTTGCCCGGCTGCTGGTCAATGACGGAGCCGACGGGTTTGTCTCCTTTGACGGGGAAGGGCTTATGCCTGATACCGAAGTCGCCCTCACTGCGGCGGAGGAACAGACCTACTACGACCTGACGGTGGAGACTGACAGCCAGATCCAGCGGGCGGTGACCACCGCCTGCTCCATGGCGGGCCTGACCAACGTCACGGTGACCGACCTTCTGGCCGCTGACAGCGGGGATATTGAGGAATAAAGGAGTCTATCTATGCCCAACTTGACCGACCTTGCCACCGTACGGGCATTGTGTGAGAAATACGACTTTGCCCTTTCCAAGGGATTTGGTCAGAACTTCATTATCAATCCGGGGGTCTGCCCCAAGATCGTGGAGGCCAGCGGCATCGGTCCGGGAATGGGCGCTTTGGAGATCGGCCCCGGCATCGGGGTCCTTACCAAGGAGCTGGCCAAAGCGGCAGATAAAGTGGTAGCGGTGGAGGTGGACCGCCGGCTTCCCCCTCTCCTGGAGGAGACCCTTGGAGAATTTACCAATGTAAAGATCGTGCTGGAGGATGTCCTCAAACTGGACCTGCATAAGCTCCTGAAAGAGGAATTCGGGGATATGCCGGTGGCGGTGGCAGCCAATCTGCCTTACTATATCACCAGTCCCATCCTTATGAAGCTGCTGGAGGATCGGCTGCCCATCCAGAGCATCACCGTTATGGTCCAGAAGGAGGCTGCCCGGCGGATCTGCGCCCGGCCCGGCAGCCGGGAGGCGGGAGCCATCAGCTATGGGGTATCCTACTATGCCCGGCCTCAGGTCCTCTTTGACGTGCAGCCCGGGAGCTTTTATCCGGCGCCCAAGGTCACCAGCAGCGTCATCCGCCTTATTCTCCACAAAACTCCGCCGGTGGAAACCGCCGACGAGGCAGGGCTGTTCCGGCTCATCCGGGCGGCCTTCGGCCAGCGTCGAAAAACTGCCGCCAACAGTATCTCTGCGGGGCTTGGAATTCCCAAGGCTCAGGTCAGCGCCGCCCTGGAAAAGGCGGGGCTGGCCCCCACGGTGCGGCCGGAGCAGCTGACCCTGGAAGATTTTTGCCGACTGCAGGAGATCCTGAATCACCCATAAAGGAGCAACGTCTATGCCGGCTGTATATTTTATGATCTCGGCTACCCATACCAGGTTCGCCCGGCTCATCCGCCGCTTCGGTGGTACCCGGTACAACCATGCTTCCATTGCCCTGGACCCGGAGCTGAAAGAGCTGTACGCCTTTGCCCGGCCCAATAAAAATGCGGTATTCCTGGCCCATTTGATCCATGAACAGCTGTTCTATTACAGCCGGGGGAAATACCCCTGCATCAATGTGGTGATCTTCAAAATCGACGTATCCCAGGAACAGTACGACGAGATCCGGAACATCATCCATGAGGTGCAGGAGGACCGGGAGTATGTGTATAATCTGTTCTCGGTGCTCACCTATCCCGTGACCCGTGGCTTTGGGGTGCATAAAGCCTTCTCCTGCATTGAATTTGCTATTTACCTGTTGGTAAAGCTGGGGATTTGTCCGGCGGGAGAATTGTACCGGTATAAGCCGGATGACCTGCTCCGGATTCTGGAACCTTATGTGTGGTATACCGGGAACTTGTTGGAGTATACCGGAGAATCGGGCCAACCGGACCCGGCATACATTGCCCCCCTCAGCCTCAAGCTGTGGCTCCGGAGCATGATCGCTCTGCAAACGGTGGTTTGGCGGAGCCTCTTTTTCCGGGAGCAGGATCCCTGTGTGCCACCGCCGGATCTGCACGGGCTGGAACCGGGGGTAGATGCAAACGCTTGAATTTAGTCCTCTGATCCATCGCAGGATCAGGGGATTTTTTATGGAAAAAGGCGACGCCCTCCGGGGAGGGTGCCGCCTGAAAATATCCTTCCAAATAAAAACGCCGGGACAAAGGAACCCCTTTGCCCCGGCCTGGAGCCAGTTGACGGACTCGAACCCCCGACCTGCTGATTACAAATCAGCTGCACTACCAACTGTGCTAAACTGGCTTGATACCGAGACTAATCCTACCATACTCCTGCGGGTCTGTCAAGCCGAGGGGCGCTGAAAGAGGCGGTGCAGGAAGGGAAAACTTTCGGTAAAAACCACGGAAAAAAGGAGAAAAGGAAATTTTATTTTTGTCAACAAAAATAGCTTCACCTATGTTATAATAGAGCCGTTACTAGGCAACGATGATGACAGGCTCGGGTGGATGACCGGGTCACATCGCTACAAAAAGCGCCTGATACCCGGATGACCGGGGGGAAAGGAGAGTATTGCAGATGGATTTGGCAATGCAGCAGCAGAAGGCAGTGCAGCTGCGGGCGGACATTATCAAGATGTTGTATCTTGCAAAGTCCGGCCATCCCGGCGGATCTCTGTCCAGCCTGGAGATGATGATGGCACTGTATTACAATGTCATGAAGGTGGATCCCAAAAATCCCAAGTGGGAGGACCGGGACCGGTTTGTTTTGAGCAAGGGCCATTCCTGCCCGGCGCTCTATGCCATCCTGGCAGACCTGGGGTATTTCCCCCGGGAGGACCTGTGGCACCTGCGGCAGTATGGCTGCCAGCTTCAGGGGCACCCTGACTGCAAAAGCACGCCCGGCGTGGATGTGAACAGCGGCAGTCTGGGCCAGGGCATCTCCATCGCCGGCGGTATGGCTATTGCTGCCAAATATCTGAAAAAGGATTATCAGGTCTACACCATCATCGGAGATGGCGAGTGCCAGGAAGGTCTGGTATGGGAGGCTGCCATGAGTGCCGCCCATTACAAGCTGGATAACTTCACCGTCATGCTGGACCATAACCACCTCCAGATCGACGGGGACAACGACCAGGTCATGGGCCTGGGGGATATTATGAAGAAGTTTGAGGCTTTCGGCTTCACCTGTTACAAGGTGGAGGACGGCAACAGCATTGAGGCTGTGGTGGAGGCCCTCCGGAAGCCCCATAACGGAAAGCCCAAATTTATCTGCTGTGAGACCGTCAAAGGTCACGGCGTCTCCTATATGGAAAATGTGGCCGGCTGGCACGGAAAAGCCCCCAACGAGGCAGAGTACCTGCAGGCTATGAAGGAACTGGGGGTGGAGATCGATGGCTGAAAAACAAGCATCCCGGGTGGCCTACGGCGAGGAGCTGCTGGCCCAGGGTCGGATCAATGAGAAGATCGTGGTCTGCGACGCCGACCTGTCCCAGTCCACCATGACCTGTAAGTTCGCCAAGGAGTTTCCCGACCGGTTCTTCAACTTTGGCATTGCGGAGGCCAACATGGTCTGTGCTGCCGCCGGTATGGCCCACAGCGGGCTTATCCCCTTTGTCTCCACCTTTGCCATCTTCGGCTCTGCCCGGGCCTACGAGCAGATCCGGAACAGCGTGGCCTACACCGGGATCCCGGTGAAGTTTGTCCTCACCCATGCCGGCCTGTCGGTGGGGGAGGATGGGGGCAGCCACCAGACCATCGAGGACATTGCCCTTTTCCGCACCCTGCCCAACATGACCATCTTTGTCCCCGCCGATGCCATCGAGACCAAGAAGATGGTGCGGGCGGCCATCGATATTGACGGCCCTGTTTATATCCGTGCCTCTCGTCCGGTCATGCCCTGCGTCACCGAGGAGGACACCCCCTTCGACCCCTACAAGGCTGCCGTGCTGCGGGAAGGGAAGGATATTGCCATCTTCACCTGCGGTCTGATCATTGACGAGTCCCTCAAAGCCGCCGAGCGGCTGGCCCAGGAGGGGATCGACGCCTGTGTGGTCAACTTCCACACCATCAAGCCCTTCGACAATGAGACCGCTGTGGAGATTGCCAACCGGTGCGGTGCCGTCATCACTGCCGAGGAGCACAGTGTCATCGGCGGCTTGGGGAGCGCTACCGCCGAGGCTCTGGCAGGGCACAGCTCCGCCAAGTTCGCCCGGGTGGGTATCCAGGATAAGTTTGGAAGCAGCGGCACCCCGGCCCGGCTCTTCCATGAATACGGCATCGATGCCGACGGTATCGTAGCCGCCTGCAAGAAGCTGCTGGCAGAGTAAAAACAAATTCATCCCGTCCCTTTATGGAATGGGATGAATTTTTTTGTCAGAATTTCAAAAAAGGTATTGCATTTTTCGGAAGGTCTTGCTATAATAATTAAGCGCTCTTGAGAGAGCGCAGCAGCATGGGGGTGTTCCCGAGTGGCCAATGGGGACAGACTGTAAATCTGCTGCTTTATGCTTCGGTGGTTCGAATCCACCCGCCCCCACCAGAAAAGCCTGCCGTATTCCGGCAGGCTTTTTGCTTTGTAATAGGCGAGGGCAAGAGAAAAACAACACGCTTTGCGTTACAGCGAAAACAAATCACAGCAGTAAAAAGGAAACCTCCTGCCCAAAAATCCTCGGCCAGGAGGTTTTCCTGTCTATATAACCGGTTTCAGGATACCGTTTCCCGGGAATGCCTTTGCCTCATCCGGGCAATCATCCGCCCCTCTACCCGGGCAGCCACCTGGTCCAGTACCAGGGAAAGCAGGATCCCCAGTACCACATCAATGACGCTGTGCTGCTTCAGGAGCATGGTGGAACACACGATGGAAATACAGAGGAGGAGGGCGGCTGGGCGCATCCAGCGACGGCGGGGCAGCCGGAAGCAGCTGCACCGGAAATAAGCCAGCAGCAGGGTGACCGAGTTCAGAACATGGATGGAGGGGCAAACGTTGCAGGGCGGATCCATTTTGTAGAGCACCCGCACCGCCTGGGCAAAGATATCGTCCCCGGGAATAAAACGGGGCCGGAGAGAAAGGCCGCTGGGGAAGAAAAAGTAAAGAACCAGGCAGAAGGTCATTCCAAAGAACAGAGGAAGACAAAGCCGCCAGAAGTCTCTTCTTGTCCCTTTCCGAAGAAGGAAAAAGAGGGTAAAGGGGATCCAGACAAACCACATTACATAGGGGACGATGGCGTACTTGCAGAAGGGGATTAGAGCATCCAGGCGGCAGCGGATCAATTCATGGGATACCAGATTGGCCTTCTGGAGAAAGGAAAAGAAAATCATATAGAATACTGCAAAGAGAGCCATAAAGACTACAGGATGCCTTGCACACCAGCTGCGGAGAAAGAATTGCGACTTCATAAAAAGCCTCCAGAATAACTTGAAAAAGGTCAGGCCCGTCACCATACAGAGGACGGACCTATCGTATCCCCAGAATAGCAAGTCAGAAAGCCGTTGTCAATAAAGGAAAGGTGAAAAGTGGGAATGATAAGGAATAATTAAGAATCTTGGAATACGCAAGCGCTTTGCTAATTTCTTCGGCAGCCCAGGCCAAAGGGATTGACAAACTGTTCTACATCTTGTAGTATATAAACATACTACAAGATGTAGAACGGAGGCGATTCTATGCAGGAGTTCAAACCAGGCAGTGCGGAGAGCCGGTTCGCAGACCTGATCTGGGCCAACGAGCCCCTCACCTCGGGACAGCTGGCCCAGCTGGGAGCCCAGGAGTTCGGTTGGAAAAAGACTACTTCTTTTACGGTACTGAAACGGCTCTGTGACCGGGGAATTTTCCAGAACGAGAAGGGAACGGTGACCTCCTGTATCTCCCGGGAGGAATACTATGCCCGGCAGGCTGGACAGTATGTGGAGGAATCCTTTGGAGGCTCCCTGCCGGCCTTCCTGGCCGCCTTCGGGAGCAGGCAAAAGCTGTCCGACGGGGAAGTGGAGGAACTGAAACAACTCATTGAGAAGATGAGGGGGTGAAGGAAATGCTGGGAGAACTCTTCATACAGATCCTGGAAATGAGCGGGAAGGGCAGCCTGGTTATTTTGGGGATACTGCTGGCCCGGCTGGCATTGAAACGGGCCCCAAAAATCTTCTCCTATCTTCTCTGGGGGGTGGTGCTCTTCCGGCTTCTCTGTCCTTTCACCCTGGAAGCGCCGGTGAGTATCCTGCCCCGCACCGACTCTATCGCCCAGGAGTACACCCTGGCGGACCAGCCCATCTCTCCGGCAGGGGCGGGAATAGCAGTATACCGGGCGGTGGGGGACGCCATGAATGGCGGCCTGGGGGTACAGCATATCCCCACCACCCAAACCACCCCGGAGGGAAACACTCAATATGTCACCTCCTCCTGGTGGGAGGTTTGGGTCCTGGCAGGCCAGTATCTCTGGGCAGCGGGAGCGGCAGGAATGGCCCTTTACAGCCTGGCTGCCCTCTGGCGGATGAAAAAACGGCTGCGTGTCTCCGTCCCCCTGGAGAAAAATGTTTATCTGGCAGATGATATTCCCGGCCCCTTTGTCCTGGGATTGGTCCGTCCCCGCATTTATCTGCCTCCGGAGCTCTCCCCTCGGGAACAGGAGTATGTCCTTCTCCATGAACGGCACCATATTCGCCGGGGCGACCCGATCTTCAAGG
>CALXEN010000134.1 GCA_944387325.1 uncultured Clostridia bacterium
CGGCAGCCTGGGCGTCGGCGGCTTCCTGCTGAGCCTGGGCCAGAACGGCCCCCTGGGTCTCCATCTCGTTGTAAACAGCGGCCAGCTGGGTCTGGAGGGCAGAGGCCTGCCCTTTCAGGGAGTTGACCTGATTTTCCAGTTTTTCTGCGGCCTGCTGGTTTTCCTCCAGCTTGTCCGCTTCCTGCTGGTATTCCTCCTGGGCCTGGGAAAGATTGTCCTCCAGCTGGTCCAGGGTGGAATTGGCAGATACCGGCAGGGCAGTCCAGGTGACCAGAAGGAAAATCAGGGAGAAAAGAAAAAATCGTTTCATGATTCCAGATTCAGATAAGTTTCCGGGTCGGTCACGGTGCCGTTTTCCCGGACCTCAAAGTGGAGACAGTTTCCGGTCACATTCCCGGTGCGGCCTACGGTGCCCAGCTGCTGGCCGGCGGTCACGGTCTCTCCTTCCTCCACGGTCAGGGTGTCCAGATGGGCGTACAGGGTGGTCAGACCATCGCCGTGGTCCACCTCCACAAAGTTGCCGTAGCTCCAGTGGTATTGGGCCTGGGTCACCAACCCGGAAGCGGCGGCCAGCACCGGGGTGCCTTCCTCCGCCGCCAGGTCCAGCCCCTTGTGGAAGGTGCCCAGGCTTTCATCACCGCCATACCGGCAGGAAACATAGTTGTACTCCGCCACCGGCAGGGCCAGCGCCGCCTCCGGTGCCGGGACGGCGGTCTCTTTGGCCGGGGACTCCGCCGCCGGGACAGGGGAGTCCTGGGTCACCGGCTGGGCGAAGCAGGCCAAGCCCGCTCCCAGCGCCAGGGCCAGGGCCAGCACCAGGGCCCACGCCGCCGGTTTCCGGAAGGCGAGGATGGCCTTCACCCGGGCCTTTACGTTGCTCTGGCCCAAGGCCAGGGGCTGGAGGGTCAGGGAAGGGGCCATGGCAAACCGGACCAGGCTGCGGCAATACTCTCCCCGGCGGGCCGGGTCCATCCGGGCCAGGGCAGCCTGGTCGCAGGCGGCTTCACACTCCAGGGCAAACTGCCGGTAGGCCAGCCAGGCCAGGGGATTGAACCAGTGGAGACAGACCACGGCGTAACAGAGGGGCTTCAAAAGAAAATCCAGCTGCCGGAGATGGGCCCGCTCATGGGTGAGCACATGGGTGCAGGTATCAGGGTCCAGCCCGGCGGGGAGGTAGATCCGGGGCCGGAACATCCCCCACACAAAGGGGGTGTCCACCCCCTCCCCGGTATAGTACCCTTCCGGGGTCCGACAGGCCAGAGCCACCCGGCGGGCCAACTTGCGGCCTTCCCACAGGGCATAGAGCCCCAGCCCGGCAGCACCGGCGGCCCAGCCCAGGGTCAGCAGCGCCCCGGCGGAAGGGCCGGCAGCCGTCTGGGCGCCGGACTCCCCGACGGGCAGGGGAGCGGTCTGGCTGAAAAGCGCCTCCTCCGAAGCCGTCTCTTCCCATTGGGCGGGAAGGGCAGCGGCCTGGGGCAGGGCCACCGGGATCCCTACCGGACAGATCAGCCGCAGGAAAACCGCCAGCCACAGTACCCGGCAGAGCTGCCGGGGCGCATTCAGCCGGTGGAGCAGCTGACAGACCAGCCAGACCCCCAGGGCGGCGGCTCCGCCCTTCACCGACAGGGAAATCACCATCTCAAACAGATTCGTCATCTTTATGTTCCTCCTGATACTGCCGGATCATCTCCTGAAGCTGGGCGGCCTCCTGGGCGGTCAGCCTCCGCTCCCCCAGAAAGGCGGCCACGAACCGGGGAAGGCTCCCCTCAAAGGTCCGGTCCACCACGGCGGAGCTCTCCGCCTGCTGGATCTGCTGCTGCTTGATGAGGGCGGTGACCTGGCTGTCCCGGTTTTCCAGCACCCCCTTGGCAATGAGATTTTTCAGTACGGTGTAGCTGGTGCTCTTCTTCCAGCCCAGCTCCCGGGCGGCCAGCTTTACCAGCTCTCCACTGGAGATGGGCTCCCTGGCCCAGACCAGACAGGCGAACCGGTATTCGCTCTCCCCCAAAGTGGGTACGGCATGACCCATGGATGGTTCCCTCCTTGATTGGTCTAATGCGATAGACCTGATACCGGTAGTCTAACACGTTAGACCGGCTTTGTCAACCGAATTTTTCCACCCGCTTTGGGTAGATTTTCCTTGCCCCCAAAAGGGAAATAGGGTATAATGTATCCTGTATACTTATATGCTGCCCTCCTGTGCCTTGGTTTAGGAGGACCTCAAAGGAGAACCGAACCTATGGTGCAAGATGCCGCCCTTCATTATCTGGACAACGCTGCCACCACCATCCCCTCGGAGAAGGTGATCGCAGCCATGACCAAAAGCCTTTGCCAGGACTGGGGGAACCCTTCCAGCCTTTACCATCCCGGGGCCGCCGCCGAGAAGCGGCTGAACCAGGCCCGGGGCGTGGTGGCCGCCACCCTGGGCTGCCAGCCGGGGGAGGTCTACTTTACCGGCTGCGGCAGCGAGGGGAACAACCTGGCCATCCTGGGGGCGGTCCGGGCCCGGAAGGGATGGGGGAACCGGATCGTGGTCTCCGGCTTCGAGCATCCCAGCGTGGCCCAGCCCATGGCCCAACTGGGCCGGGAGGGCTTTGACGTCCAGGTGGTGAATCCGGAACGGGACGGCCATCTGGATGTCCGGAAAATGCTGGACCTGGTGGACAAGAACACCATCCTGGCGGCTTGCATGGCGGTGAACAATGAGACCGGCACTATTGTGGACATCCAGACCCTGGCCGCCGGGGTGAAGGCCAAAAATTCCCGGACCGCCGTCCATGTGGACGGGGTCCAGGCCTGGATGAGGATCCCCCTGAATCTGAAAAATGTGGACAGCTGCACCGTCAGCGCCCACAAGATCCACGGCCCCAAGGGGGTGGGCGCCCTCTACCTGCGGCAGCGGTACCACATCCTTCCCCCCTATCTGGGAGGGGGACAGGAGAACGGTATCCGCCCCGGCACCGAAAATCTGCCCGGGATCATCGGGATGGCGGTGGCCGCTCAGGAGGCCAAAAAGACCATGGCCGCCCGCCATACCCGGCTTACCCAGCTGAACCGGCAGCTCCGGGAGGGGCTGGCGGCGATCCCCGGCATCACCCTCAACAGCCCCCCGGACGGGGTGGCGGAGGTGGTGAACTTCAGCCTGGGAGATATCAAAAGCGAGAATATGCTCCATTTCCTGGAGCAGAGGAAAATCTATGTATCCAGCGGCAGCGCCTGCAGCAAGGGGGCGGCCAGTCACACCCTGGCGGCCATGGGGCTGGAGGAGGCGGCCATTGACACCGCCATCCGGGTGAGCTTCTGTGCTGACAACACCCCGGAGGATGTGCAGGCCCTGCTGGAAGGATTGAAAGAGGGTAAAGAGACCCTGGCAAAAAGGAGAAGCTGATGAAAGAAATCATTGTAGCCTATCAGGGCGAGATGACCCTGAAGGGACTGAACCGGGGCACCTTTGAGGCGGTGCTGGCCAAGAGCATCAAGTACCGGCTGAAGGACCTGGGAAATTTTAAGGTATACAAGGCCCAGAGCTGTATGTACGCCGAGCCTATGGACGACAATTGTGACGTGGACACCGCCTTTGACCGGATCAGCAAAATTTTCGGGATCATCCGCCTTTCCCGGAGCGTGGTCTGCGACAAGGACTTTGACACCATCTGCAAAACCGCCGAGGAGTACCTGGGACCCACCCTCCGCTCCTGCAAGACCTTCAAGGTGGAGGCCAAGCGGAGCGACAAGAAATTCCCCATGGACAGCCCCGCCATCTGCCGGGAGCTGGGGGCTTACCTTCTCAGCAAGCACCCCCATCTCCGGGTGAAGGTGAAGGACCCTGATTTTGTGGTCATGGTGGAGATCCGGGACTTCGGTGCCTACATCCACGGGCCCAAGGTCCCCGGGGCGGGCGGCTTGCCGGTGGGAACCAGCGGCCGGGCCCTGAATATGCTCTCCGGCGGTCTGGACAGCCCGGTGGCCGCCTATTACATGGCCCGCCGCGGCCTGGCCCTCCATCACATCCACTTCGCCAGCCCCCCCTATACCAGTGAGCGGGCCCGGATGAAGGTGGAGGAGCTGGCCGGGATCATCAGCCAGTACACCGGCAACTGCATTTTGTATGTGGTGCCCTACACCAAGCCCCAGGAGTATATTCGGGATCACGCCCCGGCGGTCCTTTTTACGGTGCTCATGCGCCGGAGCATGATGCGAATCGCCAGCATCATCGGCCACCAGATAGACGTCCAGGCCCTGGTCACCGGGGAAAGCCTGGCCCAGGTGGCCAGCCAGACCGCATGGGCCCTGGCCTGCACCGATAGTGCCCAGGACATCCCCATCCTCCGGCCCCTCATCCGTCTGGACAAGACCGAGATCGAGGAGGTGGCCCGGAAGATCGGCACCTATGAGACCAGCATCCAGCCCTACGAGGATTGCTGCACCATCTTCACCCCGCCCCATCCCAAGACCCGGCCCACCCTGGCCGAGATCCTGGAGGCGGAGGCCGCCATGCCCGGGCTGGCGGAGCTGGAAGCCCAGGCCGCCCAGGAAGTGGAGCGGGTGCGGATCCGGATGGATCAGCCCCAGGAAGTGGAATTCTGATGGAAGAACTGTATGACCGGGCGGCCCGTCTGGTGGCCTGCCTGAAGGAAAAAGGGTGGACTGTCACTACGGCGGAAAGCCTGACCGGGGGAATGGCCGCAGCGGCCATCACCTCCGTGCCGGGGGCATCCCGGGTGCTGGGGTTTGGGTTCGTCACGTATTCCCCCGCCGCCAAAATGAAGCTGGTGGGGGTGGATCCCCGGCTCATAGAGGAATACACCGTGGTCAGCCGCCCGGTGGCTGCTGCCATGGCCCAGGGTGCCCTGAAGGCCAGCGGAGCCCACTTGGCCCTGGCCTTCACCGGCCTGGCCGGGCCGGAGGGGGGAACCCCTGACTGCCCGGTGGGAACGGTCTATATTGCGGCTGCGGACAGGACCCGGACCTGGGTCTGCCGGGAATCCTTCGGGGACCCCGGCCGGGACGAGGTTCGGAAACGGTCGGTGGAGAAGGGGCTGGACCTGGCCCTGATGCTGGCGGAAGACCGCCTGCCCCCCGCCGGGACCTGGACGGAGGAAAACGGATGATGAAAAGGGAGGGAAAGAACCATGGCAACTGACGGCCAGATCGCGCGATACAACATCCGGCTATTCGGGGCCACCGGAGAGGAGGTGGCCCGGGTGCTGCGGCAGGCGGCCCGGGAGGGCTGCCCCGGCCTGCGGCTGCTGAGCAAAAACGGGGAGTTTGCGGTCCAGCTCCAGGGGTC
This sequence comes from uncultured Clostridia bacterium, assembly GCA_944387325.1. Classification (GTDB taxonomy): domain Bacteria; phylum Bacillota; class Clostridia; order Oscillospirales; family Ruminococcaceae; genus CALXEN01. The sequence goes on from CALXEN010000134.1 coordinate 5,291, forward strand.
GGCCCAGGCAGATCCCCAGGAGGAACTGGTCCTGAAACACTGGGCCAAGGTACTTGTCCAGCAGTTCGGGGACAACGCCTACGGGATGGGGGATACCACCCTGGCCAAGGCGTCCCTGGATGCTTTGGCCAAGAACCATCACCGGGCGGCGGCAGCGGACCCTCTTACCGGGAAGCTGCTGTCCCAGGCCTGGTCCGGAATGGCCGGGGCGGACGAGGTTTTTGACTTCGGGAAGGACAGCTATGATAATCCCCAGGTCGCTCCCAAAATGCGCCCGGCGGAAGGGCTGCGGTATAAATTCCCGGGGGATCCCCTCCAGGAGACCGCCAGCCTGGCAGACGTCACCCGGCAGCTCACCGGGGCGGACTATGCCATCGCCTATACCCCCCACGAGGTTGGGTACAGCCCCTTTGTCCTCATCTCCACGGTGCGGGCCTGCTGGGCCTGCCCCATCCCCGCCGGCCTCACCGAGGAGGCGGTGGCCAATTATCTGCTGGATGTCCTCCGGCGGATGTCCCTGGCCAAAAAGCCCCTTCTGGGCACCGTCATGATGAGCCCGGGGCGCACCGGCCCGGAGCTGGGCCAGCCCGCCCTGGATACCACCATCCCTCCCCTGGAGAAGCCGGGGGAGGAGCCCAAGCCCCCGGTGCGGGTCATGAACCCGCCTCCCGAGGCCCCAGGGGAGGATACCCTGGAATTTCTCCTTAACTGGGACCCGGAGCAGTTCCTCTACGGGGAACATAAGCCGGAACCCCAGCCCGCCCCTGCATCTCCCGACCGGGAGATCCCCTTCCGGGAGGAGCCCCAGGCGGAGAAGCCCGCCCCGGAACCGGAGTCCGCTCCTCAGCCCCGGGAAGAGGAGGATCTGCCTCCCAACAGCCTGGACCGGATCACCGATACCGTCCGGCTGGCCCTGGAGCAGAAGGACCTGGAGGAGGCGGCCCGCCGTGCCAATGCCGGCAAGCAGCTGGAGCAGGCCGCCCGGGCCATGTACACCGGAGAGGACGAGGACCTCTTTGAGGGCCCGAGCCAGGCGCTGGAGGAACTGAAACGACGCCGGAAAAGACATGGCAGGGGAGGACTGACTCTCTTTGTTTGCCTGCTGGTGCTGGCGGGCTGCGTGGCCGCTTTTGTCACCGGCTGGCTCAGGACCCGCCAGGTGGAGCCTCCCGAAGCTCGGGGGTATGGAACCGCCGACTTTGACAAGCAGGCCCAGAGCTACCTGGAACAGGCCATGGAGCAGGACGAGAACGTCTCCGCCTACCTGGCCTGGCCGGGGCAGGAGGGGGCCCTCATCACCCAGGGGGCCCAGAGCACAGCCCAGTTTACCGCCTATGCCCAGGAATATACCCTTACCGATACCCTCTCCTGGCTGGGATACAATACCCTCCTCCGGCAGGAGGACCTTTCGGGGGCCCTGGCCGGGATGGAGGAGCAGGAGAACTTTTTGGAGAACACCGGATTCACTCTCTACACAGACGGGGAGACCTACCGCTACAAGGTCATGGGCGTGTTCCGGTGGGATGAAGGGGAGGAGGGCCGGACCGCCTTCCCCCTGGATACTTATCAGGATCTGGCCAACTATCTGGATTATCTGGAGTTCGTGCTGGAGGTCAAGATCCGCAGCCTTTATAATGTGCCCCTGGATGTGGGGGAGACGGACAGCTTCCTGACCCTGCTGGCCCCCGCCGGGGAGGACACCATGCCGGTGGTGGCCCGGCTGGGGGGAGAGGGGGAGGACCAGAGTCTGGTCCCCTCCGCCATCACCCTCAACGAGGGGGCCCTGAAGCCCGCCAAGTACTATGAAGATGCCGACCAGGCCTACCAGGTCTGGCAGGCCGGCTACGAGACCTGGAGCCAGTGGTACCTGGAGATGAACCAGGAAAAGGCAACGCCGGAGCCCGGCCGGGACAACACCAGCACCGGCTATGAAGGGGACTCCGTCAGCCAGACCATCGACGAGATGGAACAGGCTACCCAGGACCTGCTGGCCAGCACCGACAAGCTGATCCAGGACCTGCTGGCCCAGATGGAGGACATAAAGGGAAGCGCCAACGAGTCGGAGAGCGATATCAACCAGGGCGCTGAGGGAAACCTGCCCGAGACCGGCGTGTCGGTAGATGAGATCATCAGCGGCAGCACCGGCGGTTCCTCCTCCACCCCCACTACTTCTCCCTCCGGCGGAGACACCAGCCAGGGCGGAGATACCAGCCAGGGCGGAGACACCAGCCAGGGTGGAGATACCAGCCAGGGGGGAAGCGCCTCCACCCCTGCCCCGGTGAATGACACCATCACCGTCACCATGAACGGCACCGTCACCACCATGGATCTGGTGGAGTGCCTGGCCATGGTGGCCCGAAACGAGCTGGGAGCCAATGCCCCCGATGAGGCCTACAAGGCCCAGATGGTGGCCACCCACTGCTGGATCCTAAGCCAGGGGGGCGCCCCCAGTGTGTCGGGGATGACTCCTACCGACCATCTCCGGGATCTGGCTCGGGAGGTGGCCCATGTCCTTATTACCTACAACGGACAGGTCTGCTTTACCCCCTACTTTGCATCTGCCTCCACCGGCACGGCCTCCAGCGCCGACACTTGGGGCGGGGAACGGGCCTGGCTCCAGGCGGTGGACAGCCCTTATGACAAGGACTACGCCACCAACTGGAACACCAACGGCAACTCCAGCAGTACCGCCCGATATTCTCGGCAGGTGCTCCAGGACCGGATCCTGGAAAAGCTGGGAATCGACCTGTCCGGTCTGGACCCCAGCCAGTGGTTTACTATCCTCAAGACCAACCAGTATGGATGGATCGGCCAGGATGGTATCCAGATCGGCCAGGGAGCCAACAGCACCACCTGCTCGGGGCGGTGGTTCCGGGAGACCCTCACCGCCGGGCGGTCTATTGACGGCCGGAGCCTGCGCTCCAGCTGCTTCACCGTCCAGTACGACGCCGCCACGGATACCTTCGTCTTTGATGTGTACGGGTACGGCCATGGCTGCGGCCTGAGCCAGTGGGGGGCCATTGGGTACGCCAGCAACGGCTGGACCTACCAGCAGATCCTCACCCACTACTATACCGGGGTCACCCTCATCACCTACTAAAGGAGAAGCTCCATGAACGAAACTGCGCTGCTGCTGGGAGTGCTGCTCCTGGCGGCGGGTCTCATCCTCCGGATCCGGGAGAAGGAACCCACCGGCAAACGGGCCAAGGTGATGGGGATCCTGGCCTTCCTGGGCTGGATCCTGATCCAGATGGGCCTCACCGAGACCCTCTGGCCCCTCCTCCCCCAGACGGAGGCATGGGCCTGGGGCCTCCAGATTGCCTCTTTGGTTATCACCGTGGGAGCTGCCTACTGGCTCCTGGTCCCCACCTGGAAAAAGTAAATCACAATAAAAGCAGGGCCTCCACCCGTTCGGGTGGAGGCCCTGCTGCGTTTAAACTTATTTGAGATGGTACTGGGCGCAGGTGCACTTTTTCCATTTCAAGCCGCTGCCGCAGGGGCAGGGATCGTTCCGGCCAATCTTGGTCACCTTCACCGGAGTGCCGCCCTTGGCGCCGGGGGCAGGCACTGCCCCGTCCCCGGTGGGCTGGGCCACCTGCTGGCGCTGGGGAGCGGCGGCCTTCACCTCAATGGTGAGAAGCATACGGACGGTGTCCTCCCGGATGCTGTCGATCATGGCGTCGAACATATCGAAGCCTTCGATGCGGTACTCCACCACCGGGTCCTTCTGGCCGTAGCCCCGCAGGGAGATGCCCTGTTTCAGCTGGTCCATATCGTCGATGTGCTGCATCCACTTCCGGTCCACCGTCTGGAGCAGACAGATCCGCTCCAGCTCCCGCATGACCTGGCTGCCGTACTTGGTCTCCTTGGCGGCCAGGATCTTCTCCCCCCGGTCTTTCAGGACCTGGGCGATCTCCTCCCGCTTCAGCTCCTTCAGCTGGTCAGGCTGGTAGACGAAATCGGTGGGAAGGCAGAGCCAGCCCATGTAATGGCGCTTGAGGGCGGAGAAATCCCACTGGGCGGGGTCCTCGCCCCCCAAGAACATCTGGCAGTTGGCGTTGATGCTCTCCTCCATCATGGTGTGGAGGGTGGAACTGATATCCTCCCCGTCCAGCACCTTCCGGCGCTGACCGTAGATGATCTCACGCTGCTGGTTCATAACGTCGTCATACTCCAGCACGCTCTTCCGGATGGCAAAGTTCCGGTTCTCCAGCCGCTTCTGGGCGGATTCGATGCTCCCCGAGATCATCTTGTTCTCGATGGGCATATCCTCCTCCAGACCCAGGGAATCCATGAGATTCTGGACCCGCTCCCCTCCGAAGAGCCGCATGAGATCGTCCTCCAGGCTCAGGAAGAACCGACTGGCGCCGGGGTCTCCCTGACGGCCGGCACGGCCCCGCAGCTGGTTGTCGATCCGGCGGGATTCGTGGCGCTCGGTGCCGATGATGAAGAGGCCGCCGGCGGCCCGCACTTCCTCGGCCTCCGCTTTGGTCTCGGGCTTGTACTGCTCCAGCAGCTCCTCAAACCGCTTCCGGGTCTTGAGGATGTTCTGGTCCTGGGTGTCGGCGTGGCGGTCGCACTCGGCGTAGACCTTCTCCACCAGCTCCGGGTCCAGATCGGAGGGCTGGGCCTGGGGGTTCTCCGCCAGCATCCCCTGGAGCAGGAGCTTTTCCACAAACTTCTCCTGGTGCATGGCGTCCTTGGCCAGATATTCGGCGTTGCCCCCCAGCACGATATCGGTACCACGGCCGGCCATGTTGGTGGCGATGGTCACCGCACCCTTCTTGCCGGCCTGGGCCACAATGGCGGCCTCCAGCTCGTGGTGCTTGGCGTTCAGCACGCTGTGGGGGATCCCCCGGCGTTTCAGCATCTTGCTGAGGATCTCGCTCTTCTCAATGCTCACGGTACCCACCAGCACCGGCTGGCCCTTCTCGTGGCACTGGGCCACCTGGTCGCAGACGGCGTTGTACTTCCCGTTGACGGTCTTGTACACCACGTCGGGCAGGTCCTTCCGGGCAATGGGCAGGTTGGTGGGGACGGTGACGATGTTCAGCCCGTAGATCTGGGCAAACTCGTCCGCCTCGGTGCTGGCGGTGCCGGTCATACCTGCCAGCTTCTTGTACATCCGGAAATAGTTCTGGAAGGTGATGGTGGCCAGGGTCTTGCTCTCGGCGGCCACCTGGACCCCTTCCTTGGCCTCGATGGCCTGGTGGAGGCCTTCATTGTACCGGCGGCCGATCATGAGCCGCCCGGTGAACTCGTCCACAATGATGACCTCGCCGTTCTTGACCACATAGTCGATGTCCCGCTTCATGACCCCCCGGGCCTTGATGGCCTGGTTGATGTGATGGGCCAGGGTCATGTTCTCGGCGGCGGCCAGGTTCTCCACATGAAACCAGGCCTCGGCCTTCTTTATGCCGCTCTCGGTGAGGGTACAGGTCTTGTGCTTTTCGTCCACCACATAGTCCCCGTCCACCTGATCGTCGCTCTGGGTCTTGGTGTCCAGCTCCACCACCACGCTCTTTTTCAGGGTCTTGGCAAAGGCGTCCGCCTGCTGATACAGGTTGCTGCTGTCATCCCCCTTGCCGCTGATGATAAGGGGGGTCCGGGCCTCGTCCACCAGGATGGAGTCCACCTCGTCCACAATGGCGTAGGCGTGGCCCCGCTGGACCATCCGCTCCTTATAGACCACCATGTTGTCCCGCAGGTAGTCAAAGCCAAACTCGTTGTTGGTGCCGTAGGTCACGTCCGCCTCATAGGCTTCCTTCCGGGCCTTGGCATCTACACCGTGGACCACCAGCCCTACGGTGAGCCCCAGGAACCGGTAGAGCTTCCCCATCCACTCGCTGTCCCGGCGGGCCAGATAATCGTTGACAGTGACCACATGGACCCCTTCCCCGGACAGGGCGTTGAGGTAAACGGGAAGGGTGGCCACCAGGGTCTTGCCTTCACCGGTGCACATCTCGGCGATCCGACCCCGGTGGAGGGCGATGCCCCCGATGATCTGAACGGGATAGTGCTTCATCCCCAGCACCCGGACGCTGGCCTCCCGGCAGACTGCAAAGGCCTCGGGAAGGAGATCGTCCAGTGTCTCCCCGGCAGCAAGACGGCTCCGGAAAGCGGGGGTCATTGCCTGGAGCTCCTCGTCGCTCATGGCAGCCATCCTGGGCTCCAGAGCCACTACCTTGTCCGCCAGGGGACGGATCTTCTTCAGTTCCTTGTCCGAGAATGTCCCGAACAGTTTATCAATAAAAGCCATAGAAGGGGCCTCCTGCATAAAATAGTGGAATAACCATAATATAATACACCCTGGGGTGAAAGGCTGTCAAATTGTACCAGGGAGATTTAACAGATTTCTTACAAATCCCTTAATTGAAAAACCGCCCCTCCGGGCTTAGGACTCCCCGGAAGGGCGGCGGTATAAATTTATCGGTGGGCGAACCGGACCCGGAGAGCCGGGTTGCTCTCGATCAGCCGGACCAGGGCTACCCCCAGGATCATGCAGCTGACGATCTCTCCCAGGCCCACGGTGATGCCGTTGAAGACACAGGCGGCCAGGGTAAAGGGAGCGTCCGAGAAATAGTAGGCGATCTCGGGCCCCACAATGAGGGCGTTGAAGATCACCGGGGGGATGGAGGCGGGGATGGCCAGGCCCTTCCAACGCAGGTTCCGCAGGGCATAGGTCACCAGACAGGCCAGAAGGGTGGCCACGGTGCCGAAGAGAATGTCAGGGAAGCCGGTGACCAGCAGGTTGCTCAAAAAGCAGCCCAGGGTGACGGCCAGAATGTACTCGGCACCGAACACCGGCAGCAGGCAGAGGGCCTCGGCAATCCGGATCTGGACCGCCCCAAAGCTGATGGGGGCCAGCACCAGGCAGAGCACCGTGTAGAGAGCGGCCACCATGGCGCACCGGGCCAGGGTGGATACGGACAGAGTTTCGCTTTTCATATTCAATTCTCCGGCGGCAGAGATTTTAGCCGCAGCAGCGCCGCCAGGTCGGCTGCGGGTGGCCGGAGGCCGGAACAGGGCATCCGGGGGCCTAAAATCCTAAGAGACCCAGACCACTGTGGGCGAACCACACAGATAAGGCCATTATATCACCGGACCCCTCTTCTGTAAAGAGCCCTCTGCGGCTCGGAAAAGCCCCGCCGCCCTCTTGCAAGATGGTGATGAATCGTGTAAAATATAATTTTATGAGAAGTCTGTCCGCTTCAAGGCGGATTTTACAGTTATGAGGAGTGGTTTTATCATGGCAGAAAAGCCCAGCAACTTTTTGACCGAGATCATCGACCAGGACCTGGCGGAAGGCCTGGTGCAGGAGATCCATACCCGGTTCCCCCCCGAGCCCAACGGCTACCTCCACATTGGCAGCGCCAAGGCCATCTGGATCAACTGGAGCATCGCCAACGCTTACGGCGGCAAGTTTAACCTCCGGTTTGACGATACCAATCCGGTGCGGGAGGACGTGGAATATGTGAACAGCATCCAGCAGGACCTGGAGTGGCTGGGCACTGTCCCCAACGGAGGGGTATTCTACGGCAGCGATTACTTCCAGCAGTGCTATGACTGCGCCGAGAAGCTGATCCGGGAAGGGAAGGCCTATGTCTGCGAGCTGACCCGGGAGGAGATGCGGGAGTACCGGGGCACCGACGCCGGGGTCCCCGGCAAGCCCAGCCCCTGGCGGGACCGGCCGGTGGAGGAAAACCTGGACCTGTTCCGCCGGATGAAGGTCGGGGAGTTCGAGGACGGCTCCAAGACACTCCGGGCCAAGATCGACATGGCCAGCCCCAACATGAATCTGCGGGACCCGGCCATCTACCGGATCAAGCACGCCCATCACCACCGGCAGGGGGATGCCTGGTGCATCTACCCCATGTACGACTTTGCCCATCCCATCCAGGACGCCATTGAGGGGATCACCCACAGTATGTGCAGCCTGGAGTTCGAGAACCACCGCCCCCTCTACGACTGGGTCATCTCCAACCTTTTCGGGAAGGAATTCCCCAAGCAGCGGGCGTTTGCCCGGCTCAACATCACCAACACCGTCATGAGCAAGCGGTACCTCCGGGAACTGGTGGAGCTGGGGATCGTGGACGGCTGGGATGACCCCCGGATGCCCACCCTCTGCGGCCTTCGCCGCCGGGGGTACACCCCCTCCTCCATCCTGGAGTTCGTCCAGCGGGCCGGGGTGGCCAAGGCCAACAGCCTGGTGGATCACCGGCTGCTGGAGTTCTGCATCCGGAATGAGCTGGATCCCGTGGCCCAGCGGCGGATCGCCGTGCTGGAGCCGGTGAAGCTCATCATTGACAACTACCCTGAAGGCCAGACCGAGACCTTCCCCGTGGCCAACAATCCCAAGGACGAGGCCGCCGGGGAGCGGCAGGTCACCTTCAGCCGGGAGTGCTGGATCGAGGCCAGCGATTTTGCCCTGGTCCCCCCGCCCAAGTTCAAGCGGCTCACCCCCGGCAAGGAGGTGCGGCTCATGGGCGCTTACATTGTAAAGTGCGAGAGCGTGGACACCAACCCCGACGGCTCCATCGCCGCCATCCACTGCACCGCCGACCTGGAGACCCGGAACGGGAACCCCGCCGACGGCCGGAAGGTGAAGGGGACCATCCACTGGGTCAGCTGCGCCGACGCCGTGGATGCCCAGGTGAACCTGTATGACGTTCTCTTCAATCAGGAGGAC
>CALXEN010000135.1 GCA_944387325.1 uncultured Clostridia bacterium
CCATGGGCCCCAACGTGGCTGGCGTTATCGGCTCTGCTGTGGCGGCTGGTATTCTCATCAATATCTTTGGCTGCTTTATCTGGCGGCTGCCCACAGGGCGGCCGCTTTTCTTTTCCATTTTATTAAATCTGGACGAATCTCTACCAAATTCCGGCGAAGTGTGCTATACTATTCTGGCATGGGCTCGCCCCAGAATCAGGAAAAATACGGCTTTATCCAAAGGCCCTTAGATGTCGGAGAAATGATTATGTCCCAAGCCATTACCCAGGAATTTCTGAAACTGAGAGACCGCTATATCGAAGCGCAGTTTTCCAAAATGAACCCGATGCAGCGGAAGGCGGTGCTGTCGGTAAACGGGCCTCTCCTGATTCTGGCAGGGGCGGGCAGCGGCAAGACCACTGTACTGGTCAACCGGATCGCCAATATCATTGACTTCGGCTCCGCCTGGGGCAGCGAGAACCTTTATCATCAGCCCACCCAGGAGGACCTGGATACCCTCCACAGCTGCGTGGTAAAGGGGGAGAAGATTCCCGAATTCCTTATGCCCCTCATGCGGTGGGAGAACGCCCGGCCCTGGAACGTGCTGGCCATCACCTTTACCAACAAGGCGGCCCAGGAACTGAAGGAGCGGATTGGGAAAATGCTGGGCCCCGAGCTGGGCCAGGATGTGAACGCCTCCACCTTCCACTCTGCCTGTGTCCGGATCCTCCGCCGGGACGGGGAGTGCCTGGGGTATCCCCGTAGCTTTACCATCTACGACACCGATGACCAGAAGCGGGTGTATAAGGAAATATACAAGGAACTGGAGATCGACGAAAAGTTCCTCCCCATGAAGTCGGCCATGAGCCAAATCGGCCGGTACAAGGACCAGATGGTCAGCCCTCAAAGCGCCGGGGAACTGGCGGGGGACGTGCGGAGCCGTCAGGTGGCCCGGATCTATGAATCCTACCAGACCCGGCTGAAAAAGGCCGGCGCCATGGATTTTGATGACCTCATCTACAATACCGTCCGCCTGTTGGCCGACCATCAGGAGGTACGGGAGTATTACCAGAATAAGTTTAAATATGTCCTGGTGGACGAGTACCAGGATACCAGCGTGGCCCAGTTCCAGCTGGTGCGGCTCCTCTGCTCCGGCACCGGGAACATCTGCGTGGTGGGGGACGATGACCAGTCCATCTACCGGTTCCGGGGGGCCACCATTGAGAATATCCTCAGTTTCGAGCAGCAGTTCCCGGGAGCCCTGGTCATTCGTTTGGAGCAGAACTACCGCTCCACCTCCCACATTCTGGATGCCGCCAACGAGGTGATCCAGAATAATGAGGGACGGAAGGGAAAGACCCTCTGGACCGATCTGGGCCAGGGGGAGAAGGTGGAGTACTACCAAGCGGACAGCGAGCAGATGGAGGCCATCCATATTGCGGAGGTGATCGGGAAAAACCTGAAAATGGGGATGAAGCTCCGGGACCACGCCGTTCTCTACCGGATGAACGCCCAGTCGGGCCCCATTGAAACCTACTTTGCCCGGGCCGGGATCCCTTACCGCATTGTCGGGGGTCAGCGGTTCTATGACCGGAAAGAAGTGAAGGATATCCTTTCTTACATGGCCATTGTGGCCAATCCTCAGGACGATCTCCGGCTTCGGCGGATCATCAATGAACCGGCCCGGAAGATCGGGGCCGCCACCGTGGACCGGATGGGGGACCTGGCCGCCCAGCAGGGGATCTCCATGCTGGAGGTCTGCCGCCATGCCCAGGAATATGCCGCTCTCTCCCGGGCGGCGGGAGCCCTGGGCGGATTCATAAAGATTTACGACCAGCTGGAGGACACAGCCCAGGAAAAGCCCCTGGATGAATTTGTCCGGGATCTGCTGGACATTACCGGCTACCGCCAGATGCTGAAAGGGCAGGGGGAGGAAGGCGAGACCCGGCTGGAAAACCTGGGCCAGCTGGTGAACAGCGTAAAAACCTACTGCGATCAACAGGGGGCCCAGGCTTCCCTGGAGGGGTTCCTGGAGGAAGTGGCCCTGATCAGCGACATTGACAGCTATGACGAAAGCGCCGACAGCGTGGTTATGATGACCCTCCATTCCGCCAAGGGGCTGGAATTCCCCCAGGTCTTTATTGTGGGAATGGAGGAAGGGGTATTCCCCGGGGAGATGAGCCGGTATACCCAGGAGGACCTGGAGGAGGAGCGCCGTCTCTGTTATGTGGGAATCACCCGGGCCAAGAAGAAACTCTGCCTCATCTCCAGCCGGAGCCGGATGCTCTTTGGGCGGACCCAGTACAACCAGCCCTCCCGCTTTTTGGGGGAGATTGACCCGGAACATCTGGAGATGACAGGAAACGTCATGGGCCAGGGAGCCAGCCAGAACGGCTATGGCAGCTATGGCGGGTATCATGTCCCCGGGGGCCGCAGCGGTTACTCCGGCGCCAGCTATGGACAGAGTGTGGGGTATGGCGGATACTCCGGGTACAGCGGGTATTCTGCCCAGCGGTCCGACACAGCCTCCGGTTATGGAGGGTACGGAGGGTATTCCGGCAAGAGCGCCCCCATCCGCACCGGCGGATACAGTGCCGGGGTCTCCACGGTCCAGGAAAAGCCTGCCCCCCTCAAGGGGGATAAGCCCCAATACAAGCCCGGTCAGTGGGTGGAGCACAAGACCCTGGGCCGAGGCCAGGTGCTCAGCGTAAAGCCTACCGGCGGAGACTGCATTGTAGAAGTGCGGTTCGACCGGGTAGGAGTAAAAAAGACCATGGCCAACTATGCGCCCATGAAGCCAGTGGAGGAATGAAATATGATGCAGGTCTCTCTCATTGCACACACCCCCAACCCGGAACAGGTGGTGGCTGCTGCCGCCAAGCTCTGTTATTCCGACGCCCATATCGGGACCCTGCTGGAGGGGCTGACCCCGGAGAAAAGCCGGGACTTCCTGCTTATGCTCTCGGACCTGGGGCACGCCAGCCCCACCGAGCACGCCAGCTTCACCTTCGCCATTGAGGGGGTGAGCCGGGCGCTTCTGGCTCAGATCACCCGGCACCGCATCGCCAGCTTCAGCGTCCAGGGCCAGCGGTATGTGCGGCTGGATGATTTCAGGTTTGTGATTCCCCCGGAGATCGAGGCGGTGCCCCAGGCCAAGGAATCATTCCTGGAAGGGATGCGCCAGGATTGTCAGAAATACCTGGAGCTGGTGAAAGAGCTGGAGGAGGCCCACACCCAAAAATTCGTGGAGCAGGGGATGGAGGAAAAGGCCGCCCGGCGGAAAGCGGGCAAGCTGGCCAACGAGGACGCCCGGTTCATCCTCCCCAACGCCTGTGAGACCAAGATGATCGTCACCATGAATGCCCGGGAATTGAACAGCTTTTTCCGGCTGCGGTGCTGCAACCGGGCACAGTGGGAGATCCGGGCCCTGGCCAAAGAGATGCTTCGGCTGGTCAAGCCGGTGGCTCCCACCCTCTTCCGGAAGGCTGGTCCCGGCTGCGTTTCCGGTCCCTGCCCGGAAGGAAAAATGTGCTGCGGCCTGACCGACCAGGTGCGCCAGGAATACCAAACGCTGTAAAGAAGGAAGAAAAATGGGCAAACTCATTGTGATCGAGGGACTGGACGGCAGCGGCAAAGCCACCCAGGCCGGGCTGCTGACCCAGAGCCTGTCAGAGGCGGGACTGCCGGTAAAGCAGGTGTCTTTCCCTAATTATCAAAGCGACTCCTCTGCTCTGGTCAAAATGTATCTGTCCGGGGCCTTCGGGGAGAAACCGGAGGATGTGAACGCTTATGCAGCCAGTATGTTCTACGCTGTGGACCGGTACGCCAGCTATAAATCCGGCTGGGGCGGGTTCTACCATAAGGGCGGGATCATAGTGGCGGACCGGTATACCACCAGCAATGCGGTCCACCAGTGCAGCAAACTGCCCCGGGATCAGTGGGAAGATTACACCTCCTGGCTCTTTGAACAGGAATACGGGAAGATCGGGATCCCGTCCCCCGATCTGGTGGTCTACCTCCGGGTGGATTCGCAGGTCAGTCAGAGGCTGATGACTGGGCGGTATCAGGGGGATGAATCCAAAAAGGACATCCACGAAAAAGATCTGGATTACCTGGCCAAAAGCCGACAGGCGGCGGAATACTGCGCCGCACGCTTTGGCTGGCTGACGGTGGACTGCGCCCGGGAGGGCGTCATGCGGTCCATCCAGGATATTCACCAGGAAGTGCTGGACCTGGTCCGGCAGCGGCTCTGAACAGAAAGGAAGGAAAACCCCATGAAACACGGAAAGAAAAAAGGCAGCGCAGCCCGGATCGTGCTGGGCATTGCCGTGGTGATTTTGGCGGCAGTGATCCTGGTCACCGTTTTGGTGATGCGGGAGATCAAAGGGACCGGGGAGACCGGGGAGACGGTGACCGTTTCCATCGAGCCGGGCAGCGGTCCCGCCACCATTGCCAATGCCCTGAAGGATGCGGGGATGATCGATTACCCCTTCCTCTTCCGGCAGTATCTGAAGTTTACCGGCACCGCCGGCGGTCTCCAGTATGGGGACTTTACCCTGACCCAGGGAATGGGCTATGACGCCATCATCGAGGCCCTCTCCCAGTACGCCAAGGCGGACACGGTCACCCTGACCTTCCCGGAGGGCTCTACGGCCCTAGCCATCGCCGGAAAGATGGAGGAGGCAGGACTCTGCACTGCTGATGAATTCCTGGAGGAGGCCAACAACGGAGACTTCAGCGAGTTTTCCTTCTGGAATAAGATCGAGACCCATCCCAACTGCTTCATGAAGTGTGAAGGGTATCTATTCCCAAACACCTATGAATTCCTGGTGGATGACACGGTCCATAACTATGTAGCCACCTTCTACCGGGAGTTTGACCGGCAGATGACCGATGACCTCTACCAGCGGATGGACGAGATGGGGATGAGCCTGGAGGATACCATCATCCTGGCCAGCTTTGTCCAGGAAGAGGCAGGCAATGCGGAGAGCGCCAATGTCAGCGCTGTTTTCCACAACCGGCTCCAGCCCGATTCTCCCATCACCCGGCTGGAGAGCAACGCCTCCAGCTACGTCCAGAATCCCGACGACAACAACTATCTCTACAACTGGGTGGCGCCCTACTACGGCGGCTGGGACAACATTCCCACCGAGATTTACAATGCCTACAATACCTATGAGGTAGAAGGCCTGCCCGCCGGACCCATTTCCAACCCCGGTATTGAGAGCATCAAGGCGGCTCTCTATCCCACCGAAAACTTCCCCTACTACTTCTTCGTCACCGATCTGACCGGGAAATACTACTATGCCCAGACCGCCGAGGAACACAATGCCAACTGTCAGACTGCCTGGGCTGTAAACGCCAGTCTGCCTGACTGACGGGGGAGAAAACTATGCTGGATAAACCTGAACTGCTCAGCCCTGCGGGGGACCTGGAACGGCTGCAATATGCCATCCGGTACGGAGCGGATGCCGTCTACTGTGCCCTCACCGAGTTTGGAATGCGGGGAGCCCCCGCCAACTTTACTCCCGAACAGCTGGAGCAGGGCTGTATCTTTGCCCACGCCCGGGCCAGAAAGGTCTACCTGACCTTGAATACCCTCCCCACCAACGAGGAGCTGTCCCGGTTGCCCCAGGCCATCCGGGATGCCCGGGCTGCCGGGGTGGACGCCTTTATCGTGGCGGACCTGGGGGTGCTGGAGGCAGTGAAAAAGTATGCTCCCGATGTGGATGTACATATGTCCACCCAGATGGGGATCACCAACTA
>CALXEN010000136.1 GCA_944387325.1 uncultured Clostridia bacterium
GGCTGGTTATGGAACAGGCCGGGAAGGAGGCGGAACAGCTTCGGGAGCTCCTCTTCCGTCAGGAGGAGGCCATCCCCCTGCAGAAGAGTGCCCAGATCATGGTCCGGCCCGCCCGGCTGCGTCAGGCGGTGGTCTGCCAGGCCATCCGCTGGATCCTGGAAGAATCATAGGGAGGTAAGGGATATGGAAGTATTGCGGGGTATCACAGGTCATCCCGGCCTGGTGGTGGGACCCATCGTCCACCTGGACCGGATCGTGGACGCCCAGTACCGGAGGGTCATGTCCCCTCTGGAAGAAAAGAACACCCTGACCCAGGCCGTGGAACAGGCCAAGACCGAGCTGCTCCAGCTGGAGGACCGCTCGGACGGCGGGGACCAGGATATTCTTATGTTCCAGCGGATGCTTCTGGAGGACGGGGGCCTGCTCCGGGAGATCGACGATTACATCAACGCCGGGGCGGGTGCGGCCGCCGCCGTGGAGCGGGCGGGGCAGATCTACGCCGCCAAGCTCAGCTGCATGGAGGATGAATATTTCAGCCTCCGGAGCGCCGATGTGCTGGACGCCTGCCACCGGGTGGTGGATGTGCTGGACGGCCGGCCCCGGAAACAGGCGGTCCTCAGCGAGCCCTCCATTCTGGTCTCCGAGAGCTTTTATCCCAGCGATATCCTCAGCTTTGGCCGGGGAATGGTGCTGGGGTTCATTGCCGCCAAGGGCAGCACCCGCAGCCATGCGGCCATCATTGCGGAGGGGATGGGGATCCCCACCATGACCCAGGTAGGCAGCACCATCCTGGACTATCCCGACGGCACCACCGTGGTGCTGGATGGGGAAAACCATCAGGTGGTCATCGACCCGGACCAGGAGGTCCTCCGGACGGTGAACCGCCGCCGGCAGGAGCGGAAGAGCCAGCAGAAGCCGGACCCCACCCTCCTCTGGCCGGGAAAGACGGCGGACGGTACCCCGGTGGCAGTTATGGCCAACTGCACCTGCCCCGAGGATATCGAGGCGGCCCTGGAGATGGGGGCGGAGGGGGTGGCCATCCTCCGCACCGAGAGCCTCTGCCAGGGGGGCAGCCTCCCCCAGGAGGAGCAGCAGTATTATTTTTACATCAGCTGCCTGGCGGCGGCAGGGGGCTGGCCCATCACAGTCCGCTGCTTTGACCTGGGCCTTTCCACCCTCAGCCCGGGCAGCCGGGTGGAGGAGAATCCCGCCCTGGGAATGCGGGGGGTCCGGATGATGCTGGGCCGCCCCAGCGTCTTTGAAAACCAGCTCTGCGCCCTGCTCCGGGCTTCTGCCAAGGGGGAGATGCGGGTCCTCATGCCCATGGTCACCTCGGTGAAGGACTGGAAGCGGTGCATGGAGGCGGTGGATCACGCCAAGGAAAAACTCCGCCGCCGGAACGTCCCCTTCAATGAAAATATGCAGGTGGGTCTGTTGGTGGAGGTCCCCAACGCCGCCCTGGAATGCGGCCAGATCGTGGATGCCGGGGCAGACTTCGTCACCATCGGCACCAACGACCTGGTCCAGTATGTCTGCGGAGCGGACCGGTATGACCCGGCTATGGGCACCTATTACGACCCCGCCACCGACGGGATGAAACGGCTCTTCCGCCTCATTCTGGGGGATGTGGGGGGGCGGGTCCCGGTGTCGGTCACCGGCCTGGCCATGGCGGATACCACCATGGTGGAGCACTGTGTCCGGGCCGGCATCCGGGAAATCGGCCTCCACGCCGGAGGAGTGCCCCAGATCAAGGCCTTCCTCCGGGGTCTGGACCTGACCCGGAACCCCCAGAACTGAAAAAAAGGCCGCCCCACGGGGCGGCCCTGGATTTAAGATTCCGGCAGAAATACCTGCACCTGACGGGCCCGGACCGATTCATTCCGGACCATGAGCCGGTAGAACCCCTCCATGGCGGGACCCACCTGTTCCAGATGGGCCGGGTCCCGGGAGAGGGCCAGCAGGGAATATTCCACCCCAAAGATCCGGCTCCGCACCGGGGCCAGCCGGCAGCCGCTCCGCTGGTAGAAGGCCAGCCGCCGGGCGGCAATGGCCGGATCCGGGGCTGCGGGAGGGTACTCGCTCTCCAGCAGTACCACCCGGGGAGCCAGATGGTTTTCCAGGGCGGCCAGCACCCGGGCGCCCAGCCCCTTTCCCCGGCAGGCGGGGAAGGTGGCCAGGTAATCCAGGAGAAGATAGTCCTCCCCCGGGGGATCCAGGAGGAGGGCGTACCCCACCGGCTCCCCCTCTTCCAGAACGGAAAGGGAAAGGTAGATGCCGTCCTCCATCATGCGGAGAATGCTGGACAGGGGCTTTAGCTCGGGGCGAGGGAAATCCCCCTCCATGTACCGGTTGTAAAGGTCCTCCACCTGGACGGGGGTCAAAGTCTGGAATCGGATCATAAAAGCCTGCCTTTCTTGTTGAATACGCTGCCCCGGACCATTCCGGGGAAAAGATAAAGGAATTATTTTGTAAGGAGAAACCTCCATGGAATGGACTGACATCACCCTCACCGTACCCAAATCCGCCGCCGACACCGCCGAGGCCATCGCCACCATGATCGCCAACGGGGGGATCTATGTGGAGGATTACAGCGACCTGGAACAGCAGGTCCAGGAGATCGCCCACGTGGACCTGATCGAGCAGGAGCTCCTGGACAAGCCCCGGGACCAGGTCATCGTGCACCTTTACCTGGCCCCCGATGAGGCTCCGGACCAGGTGCTGGGCCTCCTCCACGACCGGCTGGAGGAAGCGGGGATCTCCTACACCCTGGGCACCGCCGGGGTGGAACAGGAGGATTGGCAGAATGCCTGGAAAAAATACTACCACGCCACCACCGTGGGAAAGCATCTGGCGGTGGTCCCCAGCTGGGAGGAGTTCGACACCGACCGGATCGTCCTGAAGATGGACCCGGGGATGGCCTTCGGCACCGGTACCCACGAGACCACCAGCCTCTGTCTGGAGGTGCTGGATGAAAACATCAAGGGCGGGGAGCGGATGCTGGACATCGGCACCGGCAGCGGGATCCTGGCCATCGCTGCCCTGAAACTGGGGGCTGCCCGGGCGGAAGGGGTGGACATCGACCCCATGTGCGTCCGCACCGCCGGGGAGAACGCCGCCGCCAACAGCATCGGGGAGGAATTCCAGGTGCTGGTGGGGGACCTGAGCGACAAGGCCTCCGGGAAATATGACGTCATCACCGCCAACATTGTGGCGGCGGCCATCTGTGCCCTGGCCCCCAGCCTTCCCGCCCTCATGAAGCCGGACACCCTCTTTGTGGCCAGCGGGATCATCGACACCCGGAAACAGGAGGTCATCTCCGCTCTGGAGGCCCAGGGCCTGGACATCCGGGAAGTGAAGGAAAAGAAGGGCTGGGTCTGCCTGGTCTGCCGGCTGGCATAAGGCCGGGGAAAGGGAGGGCAATCATGCCGCGTCGCTATTTTACCACCCAGGTGGAAAAGGGTCAAGCCTGCCTCTCCCCGGAGGACGGACATCACTTTGTCCGGGTCATGCGGGGAAAGGTGGGGGACCAGCTGGTCATCTGCGACACCAACGCAGTGGAATATCTGGGCACCGTCACTGCCATAGAGGGGGAGAAGGTCACCCTTTCCCTCAGCGAAGGGTACCCCACCGTGGCGGAGCCGGGGGTGGAGGTGACCCTCTACCTGGGCTACCCCAAACAGGGAAAGCTGGAGGAGGAGATCCGCCACGGGGTGGAGCTGGGCGCTGCCCGGTTCATCCCCTTCTTCAGCCGGTACTGTGTGGCCACCCCCAAAAAGGAGGAGCAGAAACAGGAGCGGTACCAGAAGATCGCCCGGGAAGCCGCCAAACAGTGCGGCCGGGGGATCCTCCCCGTCGTGGAACTGCCCTTGCCGGATTTCACCGCCCTCTGCGCCCGGCTGGAACGGGAAGGGTACGACCTGGTCCTCTTTTTCTACGAGGGAGGGGGGGCCAGCCTGACCCAGGTCCTGGCCGCCCGCCCCAAAGCAAAACGGATCGCCCTCATCACCGGGGCGGAGGGGGGATTCTCCGCCCAGGAGGTCCAGCAGATCGATCCCCTGGTCACCCGGGTGGGGCTGGGGCCCCGGATCCTCCGGTGCGAGACAGCCCCCCTGGCCGCCCTGGCCGCTGTTATGACCCTCACGGGGAACCTGGAATGACCGGGCCCCGTTGGTTTTAAAGAAAAGGAGTTTTCAAACCATGCATAGCTACGAGATCTTTACCGAATCCACCGCCGACCTGACCCAGGAGCTGGTGGACCAAATGGGGGTGCAGGTCATCCCCATGGAGTTCACCCTGGACGGGAAGGATTACCTCAACTATCCGGATAACCGGCAGCTCTCCCCCAAGGAATTTTACGACGGCCTCCGGGCCGGGGGCAGCTCCACCACCGCCCAGGTGAACAGCGAGCGGATGAAGGAGGCTTTCCGGCCGGTGCTGGAAGCCGGGCAGGATATCCTGTATCTGGTCTTTTCCAGCGGCCTCTCCGGCACCTGGCAGTCCGCCCGGATGGCGCTGGAGGAATTGCAGGAGGAGTTCCCGGACCGGAAGCTCCGGTTCGTGGATACCCGGAACGCCAGCATGGGAGAGGGCCTGCTGGTCTGGTACGCCGCCCGGATGCGGGCGGAGGGTCAGACCCTGGACCAGGTGGCAGACTATATGGAACAGAACTGGGAGAGCTTCAACTCCTGGTTCACGGTGGATGATCTCATGTTCCTGAAGCGGGGCGGCCGCCTTTCCGGGGGCGCTGCCATTGCGGGCACCCTCCTGGGGATCAAGCCGGTCCTCCATGTGGACCATGAGGGTCATCTGGTGAATGTGGAGAAGGTCCGGGGCCGGCGGGCCAGCCTGGACAGCCTGGCCCGCCATTACCGGGAGCACGGGCTGGACAAGAAGAACAACGTGGTCTTTATCAGCCACGGGGACTGCCTGGAGGACGCCAAGTACCTGGAAAAGCAGATCCGCCAGGCCGGGGCCAAGGAGGTTTACCTGGGCGCCATCGGCCCGGTCATCGGGGCTCACAGCGGCCCGGGCACCGTCGCCCTCTTCTTTGTGGGAGACGGCCGGTAAGCCATAAAAGAAAAGACAAAAACCCGCAGCCGGTAAAAGGCTGCGGGCTTTTTTGTGTGTTACAGCTCCCGGGGCTGGGCCACCGGGATATCCGCATAGGGGTCGGGCCAGGATTCCTTGGGGAGACTCTGCATATACCGGTGCATGGCCTCGGCCACCTCCTTGCTGTGGGCCACCGCTTCCACCACGGTGCGGGCGCCGGCCACGGCGTCCCCGCTGGCAAAGAGGCCGGGGCGGCTGGTGTGCCCCGTCTCGTCCGCCAGGATCAGCCCCCGGCTGTTGGTGGCCAGTCCCTGGGTGGAGCCGGTGATGGTGGTACAGGCCCCCTGGCTGATGCTCACAATGACGCTGTCGCAGGGGTAGAGCATCTCGCTCCCCTCAATGGGGGTCAGGTTGTGGTCCTCGTCCTCGTTGAGGGCCTGGAAGATGACCCCCCGGTCCCGGATCTCCACCGGGGCCTTGTTGTAGACGAATTCCACCCCCTCCAGCCTGGCATAGCTGGCCTCGTGGTGGCTGGCGGTGATGGCCTGGGTCAGGCTGAAGCAGGTCACCTGGCGGCTGCCGTGGCGGATGGCGGTGCGGGCCACGTCCATGGCGGCGTTCCCCGCCCCGATGATGATCACCCGCTCCCCCAGGTGATAGCTGTCCGGGTTGGCCAGGTAGTTGATGGCAAAGTGGACATGGCCCAGGGTCTCCCCGGGAATGTGAAGGGCGTTGGGCCGCCATACCCCGGTCCCCACAAAGATGGCCTTGTACCCGTCCCGGAAGAGATCGTCAATGGTAATGGCAGTGCCGATATTGGTGTTGGGCCGCACTTTGATCCCCTTCATCCGGAGATGACGGTACTCAATGTCGTCCAGCACCGACTTGGGGAGCCGGAACTCGGGGATGCCGTACCGCAGCACCCCGCCGATCTTGTCCTTGTTTTCAAAGATGGTCACATCGTACCCGTACCGGGCCAGGATGATGGCGATGGTCAGCCCGGCGGGGCCGCTGCCGATGATGGCCGCCCGGATCCCGTTGGAGGGAGCGGGGCCCTTGGTCATCTTGTTGGCATAGGTGGTGGAGATATAGTTCTCAATGATGGAAAAATGCACCGGGTCCCCCTTGATCCCCCGGACACAGTGGCCCTCGCACTGGTTCTCGTGGTTGCAGATGAGGCTGCAAACGGTGGTCAGGGGATTGTTCTCAAAGAGCATCCATCCTGCATCGTCCAGCTTTCCCTCCTTCAGCAGCCGGATCACCTGGGGAATGTTGGTGTGGATGGGGCACCCCTCCTGGCACTTGGGTTTTTTGCATCCCAGACAGTGGTTGGCTTCGTCCATTACGTGCAGGGCCATAGCATTCTTCCTTTCTTCTTTTCGGGTCTTTATGGCTAAAAAAAGCTGTATATTGCTCCATTACCACTATACCCGGAGAAAAACACAAAATCAAGAATTGATATTTTCCTCACAGTTCCGCCCCGCTCTGCCAAAAGAAAAAAGACCGGGGGATCCCGGTCTTTGGGCGGCTGGTTCAGCCCATGAGGGCGGTCCAGAGGGAACTGAAAGGCATGATGAAGAGTAAGGCGGGCATCATGTCCACCAGGGGGATCACCTTGATCTTGGAGACCCGCAGCCCGGCGGCCATGGTCAGGATCCCTCCGCAGGCAGACAGATCCGCAAACATGGCGGGAGTCAGAAGGGGGGCCAGCATCCGACCGGCCCCGAAAACCCCCACCAGGATGACCACCTGGGGCAGGGGAATGGCGCAGAGGGAAAGCCCCAGACTGGCGGCAAAGACCACGGCGGTGAAGAAATCCAGCACCGACTTGGAGAAGAGGAGGGAGGGGTCCCCGGTGATCCCCTCGGTGAGGGTGCTGTACCAGCCGAAGCCGCTGCAGCAGAAGAGGGCCACGGCAGTGATGTAGAACTCCATGTCGATCTCCTTCCCGCCCAGATGGAGCACCCGCACCAGCCAGCCGAAGAAGGTCTTGCTCTTCTCCTCCAGTCCCAACAGCTGCCCCACCGTGAACCCGGTGAGGATGGCCAGCACCACCGCCGTCATGGCCTGGGCTTTGATGATGGAATTGATGCCGATGGCAATGGAGCAGCAGCCGAACACCATGGGAAGATAATGGTTCAGCTTCTCCGGGATCACCGGCTTCAGGGCGGTGCCCAGCAGCCCTCCCACCAACACAGCTCCGCAGTTCATGAATACACCCACCGGCATTCCGCAACATCCTTTCCCTCTTGTTTTTCACCGCTCTTTCCGGGGAAAAGCGGCCTGATTCTATTTCAGTGTACCGGAGGGGCTCCCGGAGCGGCAATGGAAATATTCCACAAAAGGGGAGTGAAAAAATCGACGGGGGTTCAGAATTTGAAAGGCTTTCCCCGGGGTATGGTTTCAAGGTGAAAGAAAAAAGCCGTGGAACGGGATTCCGTTCCACGGCAGAGGGACAGGACTTACAGGGCGGCGGGTTCCTCCTGCACTTCCGGCGGGGGAGGGTTCTGCTCCTTCCAGATCCGCACCAGCTTTTCCATAAGGGGCAGGTAGGTCAGAAGGAAAAGAGGGATGCAGGTCATGGTCAGGCTCCGCCGGTACCGCTTGGGGGCGTACATCCCAATGAGCATCCCCAAAGAGAGCAGGCAGAATTTCAGGGCGGCCAGCACCTTCCAGTCAGATTGATCCAGGTACTCGTCGGCCAGGGCGAACAGACGCTTCATGCAGCACACCTCCTTGTTTTTTCAGGGCGACGGCAGTTCACCGGGCCCAGTCGGACAGTTGGTTGAGACCGTTCCGGCTGCCGGAGAGGAAGAGGATATCCCCCTCCCGGAAGGCGTAGTCGGGGACCACCGTCTCCATCAGGTTTCCGCCGTTTTCCACGGCAATGATGTTCACCCCGAAGTTTTTCCGCAGGTTCACCTCCAGCACCGTCTGGCCCACCATCTTTTCCGGGACCATGAGCTTGGAGATGTTCAGCTTTTCGCTGAGCTGGATGTAGTCCAGCATTTTGGATGCCTCCAGCCGGTGGGCCAGCCGGATCGCCATGTCCCGCTCGGGATAGACCACATCCGCTCCCAGCTTGGCCAGGATCTCCCCGTGTTCAGGGCTGGAGGCCTTGGAAACCACCATGGGCACCCCCAGGCTCACCAGGTTCAGGGTGGTGAGGATGGAGGAATCCATATGCTCACTGATACAGACCACTCCCACGTCACAGTTCTGGATGCCGGTCTCGGCCAGGGTCTTTTTGTCCAGGGTCTTTACCACAAAGGCGTTCTCGGTATAGTCCCGCAGTTCCCGCACCTTCTCCTCGTCCCGGTCCAGAACGACGATCTCGGCGCCGGCAGCGGCCAGCTCCAGGGCCAGGGCGGTGCCGAACCGGCCCAGCCCCACGATGCCATAGGTGTTTTTTTCAGGTTTCTTTTTGTTAAACATAGGACAGGCTCCTTTTCTGTCAGCCGATGGCGATGTTCCCCTCGGGGTAGCTTATCCGCTCCCCGTTGGTGAAGTGCCAGAGGGAGGCTACGGTCAGGGGACCCAGCCGCCCGATATACATAATGAGGATGGACAGCAGCTTGCTGCCGTCGCAGAGGCCGGTGGTGATGCCGGTGGAGAGGCCCACGGTGCCGAAGGCGCTGGTCACTTCAAAGAGGACGTCGATGAAATCCAGCTGGGGCTCCATGACCACCATGCAGAAGCTGCCGGTGAGCACCACCGTCACCGCCAGCAGGGTGATGACCGCCGCCTTCCGGAAGGAATCGGGAGGCAGGGCGTACCGGAAGGCCTTTTCCGAGTGGTTGGTGGCCGCCGACTTGATCCCCTGGAGGAGAGCAAAGAAGGTGCCGGTCTTGATGCCGCCGCCGGTGGACCCGGGGGAGGCGCCGATGAACATGAGGATGATAAGGACCAGCAGCCCGGCATTGGTGAATTCCCCCAGGGAATAGGTGGAGAAGCCGGCGGTACGGGCGGAGACGCTGTGGAAGAAGGCGCCCAGCCAGGAGACCTCCTCCGTGAGCTTGAGCAGGAGGGTGCCCACCAGGATGAGGACTCCGCTCACCGACAGGACCACCCGGGTGTGCATGGAGAAGGTCTTCCACCGGAACCGCTTTTGGATCACCTCCCGGATCGCCAGGAAACCGATGCCGCCGAAAAAGATCAGCCCGCAGGTGACCAGGTTCAGAAGAACGCTGTCCCGGTAGGGGATCAGGTTCTGGTAGTTCCCCAGAATGTCGAATCCTGAGTTATTGAAGGCCGCCACCGAATGGAAAAGGCTGATCCCCAGGGCCCGCAGGGGCGGGTAGTCCCGGATAAAGACCAGGAAGCTGAGGGCGGCCCCGGTCAGCTCAAAGGCCAGGGTGGTGAGAAAAACGCTTTTCAGGAACTTGATGGTCCCTTTGCCGGAATCCAGGTTCATGGATTCCTTGATGAGATTCCGTCCCTTCAGGTTCACCCGTTTTCCCATGAGAAGGATGACCCCGGCGCCGATGGAGGTGACCCCCAGCCCGCCGATCTGGATGAGCCCGGCCAGGATCCCCTGGCCCAGGGGGGTAAAGGTGTCCCCGGCGTCCACGGCAATGAGGCCGGTGACGCAGACGGCGCTGGTGGAGGTATAGAGGGCGTCAATATACCGCAGCTGGACCCCCTCCCGGATGCTGCAAGGCAGCATAAGCAGCAGGGACCCCAGCAGGATCACCAGGGCAAAGCCCCCGGCAATGATCCTGGCGGGAGATTGTTTTTTCAGTCGTTGTAACATGGTTTACCTCGTAAGAAAACAGCCGGGCCCTCCGGCCCGGGAAGGAGCCGGTTCCATGAGGGCTCCTTCTA
>CALXEN010000137.1 GCA_944387325.1 uncultured Clostridia bacterium
TGCCCAAGGGAATGATTCTCAAGAATACCCTGATTGACTACTGGCGGGAGGTTCATAAGAAGTGGGGCTACATGGAAATTTCCACTCCCCAGATTATGAAGAGAACTTTGTGGGAGACCTCCGGCCACTGGGATCACTATAAGGAAAATATGTATACCACCGTCATTGACGGTGAGGATTTCGCAATCAAGCCCATGAACTGCCCCGGTAGCATTCTGGTTTATGATTTGGAACCTCACTCCTACCGGGAACTGCCCCTGCGGTACGGAGAACTGGGCCTGGTTCATCGCCATGAACTCAGCGGTGCTCTCCATGGTATGTTCCGGGTACGGTGCTTTACCCAGGACGACGCCCACATCCTCCTGGCCAAAGACCAGATCAAGGACGAGGTAGTACGGATCGCCAGCCTGTTTGACGAGGTGTACAGTCTCTTCGGACTGCCTTACACCATTGAACTCTCCACCATGCCTGACGACCATATTGGCAGTGAGGCAGACTGGGAGGTGGCTACGAACGCTCTGGCTGATGCAATCACTTCCATTGGTAAGACCTATCAGGTCAACCCGGGTGACGGTGCCTTCTACGGCCCCAAGCTGGACTTCCATATTCAGGACTCCCTGGGACGGACTTGGCAGTGCGGCACCATTCAGCTGGATTATCAGCTGCCCGGCCGGTTTGACTTGACCTATAAGAACAGTGAAGGGGAAAAGGAATGTCCCGTCATGATTCACCGGGTCGTTTTTGGCTCTATTGAACGATTCATCGGCATTTTGACCGAGCACTTTGCAGGAGCATTCCCCACCTGGCTGGCTCCCGTTCAGGCAGAGATTATTCCCATTACCGACCGTGCCCATGAGTATGCACATCAGCTGGAGGCTAAGCTGAATGCCTTGGGCATCCGTGTAGAGGCTGACTACCGCAGCGAGAAGATGGGATACAAGATCCGGGAAGCCCAGCTCAAGAAGATCCCCTATATGCTGGTGGTAGGGGACAAGGAAGTGGAGGAAGGCACCGTTTCGGTCCGTGCCCGGAAAGAGGGCAAGGGCGGCACCATGACGGCAGACCAGTTCGTCTCCCAGATCCTGGCGGAGATCGCCTCCAAGGAAAAGTAAAGAAAAATCTCCCGGACCTTCCGGGCCGGGAGAAAAAGGGAGGGCCCCGGCGTTTGCCGGGGCCCTCCTGGTTTTATAACAGTATTTCAGGCCAGCACTTCCCGCCCGGCGTTGAGAGCGTTGAAGAGCCGGGGGATCCCCATATACCCGCTGGCATGGACCAGGGCGCAGACCAACTCTTCCCGGGTGTTCCCCGCCTTCAGGGCTCCCTCCAGATGGCTCTTCACCTGAAGGTCTGCCCCGCCCAGGGCGGCCAGCATCACCACCGTCAGCAGCTCCCGGGTCTTCCCGTCCAGCCCCTTCCGGGTACAGAAATCCCCAAAGCAGAGCTGGGTGAGAAACCGGGGCACAGCCTGGGCAAACTCCCCGGGGAGCCAGGTGTACTTGTCGGCAATCTCGGTGCCGTAGAGGGGGGCCTGAAGCTCCAGCCCCTCCTCAAACCGCCGGCTCTCTTCCACGGTGCCCTGTTCAGGCAGGGGCAGGGAGATACCATTCCGGGTGAAAACACCGTTCATGGCCTGGATGGCGTTGAGGGTCTTGGGAAATCCAATGAAGGGAGCGCACTGGTACACCGCCTCCCGGATCTCCACCGGGGTGCAGCCGGCGTTGAGCCCGGCCTGGACATGGGCCTCCAGCTGGGGCAGGGTGCTGAGCACCGACAGGACGGTGATGGTCACCAGCTCCCGCATCCGGTTGTCCAGGCTGCCGGTATAACATACATCCCCGAAAATATACCCCTGCAAAATCTGCATAAACTCCGGGTCGGTCCCTTCCTTCCCGGCAGCGGGGGAGTGGAACAGCTCCTCCACCTTCTGTGCAGTTCGTTCTTTTCGCTCCATGCTTATACCTCCCTGATTCTCTCCGGCGGGCCTGCGGCCGCCTTCTCCTGTTCATTCCTTATTTTTATTATAGAAAGTGGGAAGAAAATTGTCCAATACCTCTCCTTTATCCCGCACTATTCCTTCCAGGCATAAAAAGCCGGGAGAGAACAGCGGTTCTCCCCCGGCGGGACGGACGGTATTTCAGCCTTTCAGCTTTTCCAGGGCGGCCCCCAGCCGCTCCAGGGTCAGTTCCTTCCCCAGATAGGCGGCCATCTCGGTGCCGCCGCCGGGAGTCCGGTTTTTCCCGGACAGGGCAATGCCCAGGGGGTAGAGGAGCCAGCCGTTTTTCTTTTCCAGGGCTTCGGCCTTGGCCTTGCAGGCCTCGAAGATGGCGTCCTTGGTCCAGGCCTCCAGCCCGGTGAGGACCTCCTCCAGAGCGGTAAGGGCCTCCAGGGCGCTCTCGGGGGTGGTTTTCTGCTTCTTGTTCCGGTAGAGCTCCAGGTCGTACTGGGGCATCTGGTCAATGAAATCCAGCTGACCGGGAATGTCGCTCAATACCTCGCACCGGTTGTGGAGGCACTGGCAGAGGAGGGCCATATCCACAGGACGGTGAACGGCCTGCTCCACCCAGGGCTTGGCTAGCTTCAGGAACTCTTCCTCGGACAGGCGGCGGATATACTCGGCGTTGATGGCTCGGAGCTTGAGGGAATCAAAGATGGCGGGGGACTTGCTGATGTTGGCAGGGTCCCAGATCTTGATCATCTCCTCCAGGGAGAAAATTTCCTCCTCTCCCTTGGGGCTCCAACCCAGAAGCAGGATGTAGTTCACCACTGCCTGGCTCAGGTAGCCCTTGGCCACCAGGTCCTGATAGCTGGCATCCCCGTTCCGCTTGCTCAGCTTGTTCTGGGCGTCCTTCATGACGGGGGGACAGTGGATATAGGTGGGCAGCTCCCAGCCAAAGGCCTGGTAGAGGAGGTTGTACTTGGGGGTGCTGCTGAGATACTCGCTGCCCCGGATCACATGGGTGATCCCCATGAGGTGGTCGTCCACCACGTTGGCAAAGTTGTAGGTGGGCATCCCATCGGTCTTGATGAGGATCTGGTCCTCCAGCTCGCTGTTGTTCACCTCAATGTGACCGTAGACCAGGTC
This sequence comes from uncultured Clostridia bacterium, assembly GCA_944387325.1. Taxonomy (GTDB): domain Bacteria; phylum Bacillota; class Clostridia; order Oscillospirales; family Ruminococcaceae; genus CALXEN01. The sequence goes on from CALXEN010000137.1 coordinate 3,083, forward strand.
GTCAAAGGCAGTGACCCCCTCGGTGGGGCACTTCTGCCGGATGACGTAGGGAGTTCCGGCGTCCAGCAGCCGCTGCACTTCCTCCTTGGGCAGGTTCCGGCAGTGGCCGTCGTAGTGGCCCACCGCCTCGCCGGCGGCCTTCTGGTCGGCGTGGAGCTGCTCCAGTCGCTCGGGGGTGCAGAAGCAGTAGTAGGCCTCTCCGGCCTCTACCAGTTTCTCTGCGTATTCCTTGAACATCCCCATCCGCTGGCTCTGAATGTAGGGGCCTACCGGGCCGCCGATGTCGGGACCTTCGTCCCAGAGCAGCCCGGTCTGGCGGCAGGTGTCATAGATGATGTCGGTGGCGCCCTCCACCAGACGGCCCTGGTCGGTGTCCTCGATCCGGAGGATAAAGGTGCCGTCATTGTGTTTGGCCTGGAGATAGGCGTAGAGAGCGGTACGCAGGTTCCCCACGTGCATATATCCGGTGGGGCTGGGGGCAAAACGGGTTCTCACTTTATTGGTGGCCATAGAAAACTTCCTTACTTTCCATAGTTTTTTGGCAGTTGAAAAACAGTAGTACAATGTACTACATTGTAGTATTTCCCCGGGGTTTTGTCAATTCCACATTGACCAAACGGGGGGATTGTTTTATAATAAAACACAGTGTCAAGGGGAATCGGAGTATCAGAAACCATGAGGAAAAAGACAGTGCGCTATGCGTTCCGGGCCAGCCTGCCGGTGATGGCAGGATATCTGGTGCTGGGAATGGGCTTTGGGGTGCTTCTCCAGGGCCAGGGCTACGGCTGGTGGTGGGCCGCTGCCATGAGCCTGCTCATCTATGCGGGGAGTATGCAGTATCTGGCGGTGGACCTGCTGGCGGGAGGTGCCGGGCTCATCACCGCCGCCCTTATGACCCTGGTGGTAAATTTCCGGCATCTCTTTTACGGGGTCACCATGCTGGAACCTTACCGGGGGATGGGAAAGGCCAAGCCTTATGTGATCTTTGCCCTCACCGACGAGACCTTCAGCCTGGTCTGCCAGCCCGATCTGCCCCAGGGGGTGGACCGGAAGGAATATTACTTCTGGCTCAGCCTCATGAACCAGAGCTACTGGATCCTGGGCAGCGTGGCCGGGACTCTCCTGGGCTCTGCCCTGGGGGAGTACACCCGGGGGATCGAGTTTAGTATGACCGCTCTCTTTGTAGTCATCTTCCTGGGCCAGTGGGAAGGCACCCGGGACCACCGCCCCGCCCTCATCGGGCTGGGGGTCAGCGTTCTGTTTCTCCTGCTTCTGGGCCCCGATGGGTTCCTCATCCCCAGCATGGGCGGGATCACCCTGGCCCTCCTGGCCCTGAAACGGTTCCCAGTCCGAAAGGAGGGAGAATGATGCCCATCTCTCCCGCTCAGTCCTGGGCCATTATCCTGGTGGTGGCAGCCACCACGGCGGCCATCCGGTTCCTGCCCTTCTGGGTTTTCCACAGCTCCACCCCCCGGGTCATCCTTTATCTGGGAAAGGTGCTGCCGGGGGCGGTCATGGCCATGCTGGTGGTCTACTGCCTCAAAGACCTGGACCCCCTGGCTGCCGATCACGGCCTGCCCCAGATTTTGGGGGTGGCCATGGTGGCCCTTCTTCACAAGTGGAAGCACAACACTCTTCTCTCCATTGCGGGAGGCACGGTGTTTTATATGATGCTGATCCAGACCCTCTTTGCAGGGTAAAGAAAGGAAGTTTATTATGACCTATCTTCAAAGCTTTAAGCTCTGCATGATTCTCTTTGTGGCCGGGCTGGCAGTAGCTTGGCTCTTCAATACTGCCCTTTGGGGGCTGCTTCTTGGACTGGCCCTGATCCTGGGCGGTTTCATCCAGTATCTGATCTTTTTCCGCTGCCCCAAGTGCCATAAGTCCCTGGTGGGCTTCCGGTTTATGATCCCTGAAAAATGCCGCCACTGCGGGCATCGGCTCTAAAGACCCAACGAAATTATCTGTTCCGAGGTGAATTTGAAATGGAAGAAATGAAGAAAAAACGGATTCTGTCCGGGATCCAGCCTACCGGCACCTTTACCCTGGGGAACTACATTGGGGCTGTGCGGAACTGGGCCGCCATGCAGGAGCAGTTTGAATGCCTGTATATGGTGGCGGACCTTCACGCCCTCACCGTCCGGCAGGAGCCCGCCTCCCTCCGAGCCCACACCCGGGAGGCTGCCGCCATGCTGCTGGCCGCCGGAATCGACCCTGCCCGAAGTCTCCTTTTTGTCCAGAGCCATGTGCCCAGCCATACCATGCTTAACTGGATCCTTTGCTGCAACACCCAGTTTGGAGAACTGAGCCGGATGACCCAGTACAAGGATAAATCCGCCAAGCATCCCGACAACGTAAACGCCGGCCTCTTCACCTACCCCTGCCTCATGGCGGCGGATATACTCATCTACAACGCCGACCTGGTGCCGGTGGGAGGTGACCAGAAACAGCACCTGGAGCTGAGCCGGAACATTGCCCAGCGGTTCAACAACACTTACAGCCCCACCTTTACCATGCCCGAGCCCTACATCACCAAGGCTGGGGCCAAGATCATGAGCCTCCAGGAGCCCACCAAGAAGATGAGCAAGAGCGACACCAATGTGAACAGCTTCATCCTCATGACCGACACCCCCGACCAGATCATGAAGAAATTCAAGCGGGCAGTCACCGACAGCGAAGGAATGGTCCGGGCAGACAGCGAGAACAAGCCCGGGGTCACCAACCTTATGAGCATTTACAGCGTCTTCACCGGAAAGGACTACCCGGAAATTGAGGCGGAGTTCGCCGGGGCAGGGTACGGCCAGTTCAAGGAGGCGGTGGCCCAGAGCGTCATTGACTCTTTCAAGCCCATCCAGGAGGAGTACGCCCGGATTCTTGCTGACAAGGCCTACGTGGACGGGGTCCTTAAGGAGGGCGCCGCTGCCGCTGCCCGGATCGCCGACCGCACCACCGCCAAGGTCTACCGGAAGGTGGGCCTCCTCCAGCTGTAAGGGACTGGAAATCACTGGAAATATTTCCTTTTTTGCTTGTTGGAAAACATGGCCCGGACTACGGCGAAAATGCCGAAATCCGGGCTTTTTTGTCGAAAATTTCTTAGGTGATCTATTTCCCAAATATTGACAATTTTGGAGTTAAAAGGTATACTTACAACAAAGGATAGTGGTTTGCGACCTTATCCAACACAATTTCTTGTCGTAACCAAGGGAAAATGGAGGGAACCAGAAGATGAAATCCACCGGTATAGTGAGAAAAACAGACGCCCTGGGGCGGATCGTGCTCCCCAAGGAGCTGCGGGAGAATTTAAAGATCCAGGAGAATTCTCCCTTGGAAATTTTTGTGGATGAGGATGCCATCATTTTGAAAAAGTATCGCCCTGCCGGCTCCTGCGATTTCTGCGGCAGCCTGGGGGAGGACTGCAAGCCCTTCGGGAAGGTACTGATCTGCGCTGCTTGCCGGGCCAAGATCGCAAAGCTGTAAAAAACAGCTCCATGGATTCCATGGAGCTGTGGTCAGCGGTTGAATTTTCCTTCGCAGCTGTGGATGAGATTTAACAGACAGGAGAGGGTGTAAGGGGGATATTCCTCCTCCAGGCTTTTGGTAGTCATGGCCAGGGGGGAAGGGTCTTTCAACCCGGGGGTCTTTTCATCCAGGGATTCTCCGGCCAGAATCGCCTTCACATCCGCCAGAGCCAGGGAGGAGGCGGAGTCGGCGTAACCCTCCCACCGGCCGCTGCTCAGGCCGAACATACTGGCAGCGTTTTTTGGCTGGGCAGAATAGACCAGCCGAAACATTTTATAGATAGCCAGCATGAGATAGTCGGAGACCCCGGCGGCCAGGGCCTTGTTCTGGCAGCTGCCCACCTTGTCAAAAAGGATGGTCAGGCTGTTGGTGATCAGCTTCTTGCTCATAATAGAGAGGGCGCTGCCCCGCTTCAGGTGGCTGTCGCTGCCGCCCTCCCCGGGAATGTCTTCCACTGCCAGGGTCTGGCCAGTGGGCTCGGCGCTCCGGCCCAGCAGATAATCGCAGGAGACCCCGTAATAGTCGGCCACCTTTACCACAAACTCCAGGCCGCACTCCCGGATCCCTTTTTCATAGTGGGAGAGCAGGGCCTGGCTCACCCCCAGATCCTGCGCCGCCTGTTTTTGTGTCACACCCCGTTCTTTCCGCAGAAGGGTGATGATCCGATTGAATTCCATTCCTCTTGTCCATCCTTGTCTCTTGACCGGGCATCCCAGAATAAGCCGCAAAAAGCCCTTTTACTACGTCCCGTAAATTATACAAAATGGAAAACATTTTGTAAAGTTAGGAAAGTTCCGATTTTTTCTCCAAAAATTTGACGGTTCACTGGATATATGTTACACTGGTCTCCGTTGCCCCGAAATCTTGTGTCCCTGGACCGGAAACAGGGAAAAGAAAAAACGAGTTTGTAACTATTTTGTAATGATTGGAGCCCCAAATATGAAAACCTTCAAGCTGCATCTCATCCGCCACGGCCTGACCCGGGGAAATCTGGAGGGCCTTTACATTGGTTCCGGCACCGATCTGCCGCTGTGCAGGGAGGGCAAGGATGCACTGTCCCGGCTTCAGGAACAGTTCCGGTATCCGGTGGTGGATACGGTTTTCACCAGCCCCCTGCGCCGGGCGGTGGAGACGGCCCAAATTCTTTTTCCGGCTGCCGCCCACAAGCTGGAGGTCCAGGACCTTCGGGAGATGGATTTCGGGGTGTTTGAGAACCGGCCCATGTCGGAGCTGGTGAAGGACCCGGACTTTGCCGCCTGGATGGATCCCTCCAGCCATACGGTGCCCCAGGGGGCGGAGAGCCGGGGGGACTTCTACCGCCGCACCGGGGACGCTCTCCTGAAAATGTTTGAGTACATGATGAAGATGGGAATTACTGAGGCCGCCTGCGTTACCCACGGCGGAGTCATTATGAGTATGCTGGCCCAGCACGCCTTTCCCCAGCGCCGCCCTGAGGACTGGATGACGGACCCGGGCTGCGGCTATACGGTCCGGTGTGACGTCCAGATGTGGATGCGGGACGGAATGGCGGAGGCCATTGACGTGGTGCCCTACGGGTATCTGGATGACCAGGAAGACCCGGAAGCATAAAGAAAAGAAAGGGGGGCTGCCCAGACGGGCAGCTCCCCTTGTTGCATCCTTCCTGGTGCGGTTTAGTAGAATTCCACGGTCTGCCCTTCCAGACCTCCGTAGATGCCCAGATAGGTGGTACCCGGGTCCACCGTAACAGCGGCACCGGACTGGTCCACCAGCTGGAGGGGGGCGGTGGCGTTGGTCTTGACCCAACGGCAGGCCAGCACCTTCCCTCCATGGAATAGATAGGCGTCCCCCTGGGACAGGTCATAGTCCCAGGTCTTCCCATCGTCCTTGAGCCCGGCGGAGGTCATGAGGATCACTACATTGTCCACAGAGGCCGTTTTGTCCAGATTGGGGTCATCCCAGGAATCGCCATCTCTGTATTCCAGCCGGTACTTGCCGGATTCAGGGTCATAGCTGCCTGTGGTCCCGCTCACATCGGAATAGTAGATTTTGAACTGGCTGCCTGCCCCGTCTCCCTCCAGGCCCTGGCCAAAGGAAAAAAGACTTACCAGCGCCCCCTGTGCGGAGGTGCCGTACAGCTCCAGAGCGGAAGCTACCAGCCCCCGGTCGGTGTACCAGCAGAGCTGGTCGGGGCGGCCTGCGGCCCTGCGCTCACTGTCCATGGAAAGCAGGGAGGTGCCGGCCAGGATCCCGTCCAGATCCTGATAGGTGAGAAGGTTCAGAAGATTGGAGGCATAGACGCTCTTCCCCATATGCACCGGGATGGCGTTGAGGGGAAGCACCAGCTGAAGCGCCAGGTCCTGACCATACCCCACCGGTCCAACCTTGGGAAGATCCTCCGAGTTGGGGAAAACGGCGGTGATGGTAGAGTAGTCCCCCTCTACCAGGGTCTCCACGATCAGCTCCGCCTGGGAGATCCCCCACAGAGGCCGGGCATCCGGGTCGGAAGCATAGGTCACCGCAACGGGGCGGCTGCCGGGGTAGACGGCGTCCAGGCCGGTGAGAGGATCATACTCCAGGGTGGGAACGGGCGTTGGGGTAGGAGTAGGGGTGGGGGGGGGTTCGGCCGTAGGGCTGGCAGAGGAC
>CALXEN010000138.1 GCA_944387325.1 uncultured Clostridia bacterium
ACTGGCTGAAAGGCTCCATTGAGTATGAGAACCAGGAGTTTCAGCATCTGGGCAGCGTGGTCACCAACCACGGCTGGTCGGACTGGGCCACCACCCAGATCCCCGCCGGGGTAAAATCCATGTGGTATCGCCTGAGCCGCCGGGAGGATGACTTCTGCATCGAGTGTTCCCAGGACGGAAGGGTGTTCCGCCAGATGCGGGTCTGCCATCTTCATGAAGGGAGAGGCTCCGTTTCCTTTGGCATTTACGCCTGCAGTCCCGAGGATTCCTCTTTCACCGCTGTCTTTTCCCAGATGGAACTGACCCAATGTCAGTGGCCCGCCCACACAGGACAGGCCCCGGACCAGGACCTGTAAGGTTCCTGTCCGGGGCCTGTCCCCTTTTATTCCTTTTCTCCTTTATTCCGGGCCTCTGCCTTTTCTTTACTTCAGATAGGTGCGGAAAAAGTCCTGTATCTTATCCAGCGGGATTATCTCCAGATTGTCGTACAGGTCGGTATGGACTGCACCGGGGATAATCATCAGTTCCTTGTTTTCCGGGTTGGGGTTTCCCTCCATCATCCCTTCATAGGCTTCCCTGCCCATATAGCAGGAATGGGCCTTCTCCCCGTGAATCACCAGCACGGCGGAACGAATCTCGCTGGAGTACTGGAGGATGGGCTGGTTCAGTACAATATTCCCGGCCCGGGTAGTGGTCTGACTGTCGCCGGTGGACAGGCTTTGTCCCAGAGGCTCCACCTTTTCAAGCCCGGCATAGTCTTCCAGGGCAAGGGTAACAGGCCCCTCCTCCAGAATCCCGAGGAGCAGTGCTGCCATCACCAGCGCCACCACTGTTAAGGTAGGTGTTTTTTCAGTCTCCTTACCTCCTCCCGGTTCACCGCCCCTCCTCCACCTGCACTTACCCCAAGGTCTGGGGGGATATCCCGGATGATCTGGCCCACCTGGGGCAGGGTGATCCGGCTGCCCTCCAGGGGGTTCCTGATGCTCACCACCGGAATGGTGATGGTGGCCTGGACCTGGCTGCGCTCAAAGGCCAGGTCGGCGTCTGCCATTTCACAATCCTTCAGCACCAGTCCCTTGCAGTAGCAAAGTTCACAGCGCCGGAGGCCTTCTTTTTCCTCAAGGCTTCTCCTCCTGCTCCAGGAGAATGGCAATGGCCTGGGCCTCACTGTCCACTACCCAGGCGGCCTTGCTCCGCACCGGTTCCGGGCTGGTGGTAAAGGTAAAGCTGAGGGGGGTGGCCTCCAGCATGGGCAGGTCATTGTAGCTGTCCCCGATGCAGGCGATGGGCTGGGAAACGCCATAGTGGGCCTTGAGATATTCCAGACCCCGGGCCTTGCTGCACCCCGCCGCCACCAGGTCGATGCTGCCGCAGTTCTGATATCCCTGGGTATGACCGAGGGTCCCGGCCGCCTCCATGGCTGCCAGCAGCTCTGCCGCCAGTTCCTGGCTGCCGCAGGAGAGGGAGATACCGTACACCGGGCGGTCCCCCAGCCGGGACAGGGGGAGGAACACCGCCCCCAGGGCAGGGTTCTTCCGGACAAAATCGCTGTTATAAAAATCATCCGGAACATATACCTGGTCCTGGGTGAACACCACCGCCATGCCCGGCCGGGGTTTGGCCTGCCACAGGGTCAGGATGGCCTGAACCTCCCGGGGGTCCATGGCCTGGGCATAGATGGATTCCAGGTCCCCGGTGAGCACCAACGCTCCGCTGCACAGCACATAAAAGTCCGGACGGACCTGCTCTCCCAGCATTCCCAGGACCCCTTTCAGAGGACGGCCAGTGGAGAGACCGAACTTGTGTCCCCGGGCCTGGAACTCCTGGATGGCCTGGATATCCCCAGGACGCAGCCCTCCCTCTTTGGGGAAATAGAGGGTGCCGTCAAAATCGCTGGCCAGAATTTTCATAAAGGTTCTCCTTTCTCGATTCATTACATCTACACTTGTTTTCTTTATCTGCTTCCATTATACTGGGTGAAGGAGAGAAAGCGCAACCGTCAATATTGCTTCAAGTGTAGAAATAATGGAGGGCCCCATGAACACCAAGGGAAATCAGCGGTTTCAGGATACCCGGCAAGCCATTCAGGAGGCTTTTGTGCAGCTGCTGGCCCAGCAAAGCCAGGAGCAGGTGACCGTAAGCCAGATCTGCCGCAGGGCCGGCATCCACCGCACCACCTTTTACCACCATTATCAGGACGTGCCCCAGCTAATGGAGGCCATGATCCGGGAGGAGTACCAGGAGGTGGTGAGCCATTTTTCCCTGAAACTGGACAGCCAGCCCGACCTGGAAGGGGGCCTCCGTGCCATGCTGGAGGAAGTGAAGGCCAACCCGGTGTTTTTCCGCCGGGTGCTGGATCACCAGCGGGGAGCCCAGACCGGCCCCGGGCTGGATCTGGGGAGCGCCTATTCCCAGGGCGATCCGGAGGACAGCCAGTACCTTCGGGGCGCTTTCCGGGCTGCCATGGGAAATATGGTGGGCCGTTGGCTGGACCACGGCTGCGATCTTCCGGTGGACCATCTGGTCCGGCTGATCCTGACTCTCTTCCCCTGGCGGTAACCGTTTCTTTTCCTTATAGAAAGCAACCAGACCCCCTCACCGGCATGGTAAGAGGGTCTGTTCTTTTCTGTATCACAGCAGCCTTTGCAGGACGCTGTCCGGGGCAAGAGTTCCCATCCGGCTGCCTACGGCTGCCAGGAAGTGGGCATCCGAGGAGGCGAGTACCTCCAGGCCGGAAGGGAGCAGACCCCGGGCCTCATACTCTGCCTTCCGCTCCGGATAGACCAGCTCCACGGCGGAAAATCCGTACTGGGCCGGGAGAAGCCCCAGCACCGAGAAGGCGGAATAGCTGGCGGCATCCCCATGGGCGGGCACCGGTTCCCCTCCCAGGGCACGGCAGCGGGCGGCAGCCTCCTCCAGAGACCAGGCAGAGGCGGCGGTGAGGAGCCGGTCCACCCGTTTCAGCAGCCGGTCCTCGGCATCCATGACCCACTGTTCCCCCCAGATGGCCGGGTCGCAGGGGATATCCGGCAGGGTGTCATAAAGCTGGCGGCCATACTCCAGCGCTGCCTCCAGGGTGGGAAAGTAGCAGAGGAGATGCAGTTCCTCCGCACAGGTCACTTCCAGCCCCGGCAGCAGGCGGAGGCCGTACTCCCGGCAGGCCGCCGCTGCGGCAGGAAGATTGAGGGCGCTGTTATGGTCGGTGACCGCTATGACCTGAGCTCCGGCCAGCTTTGCCAGACCCGCCACGGCGGCAGGGGTCATGTTCCGGTCTGCACAGGGGGAGAGGCAGGTATGGAGATGCAGGTCGCAGAGCATACTTTCCTCCCCCTTTTCCTTTTTCTTACAGTCCCATGGCCTTGGCCAGGGCCAGGCTGGCTTCAAATTCCGGCAGGTGGGTGGCAAACACCAGCACCCCGTTTTCTGCGGCCCGCTGCCCCGCAACGGAGTCCAGAACCGCTCCGTGACAGAGCACGATACAGGCGCAGTCCGCCAGGGAAGCCACCGCCACCGTATTCACATTTCCCATGACCGTGAACCAGGCGTCCCCTTCTTTCGCCCGGCCCATGGCCCAGCTGAGCAGGTCCCCGGTAAAAATTCCCCGGATGGGACGGTCCTCCCCCGGTACCAGGACACGAAATCCGCACCGGGCGGGCAGGTCTCCCGTATTCATTCTTCCGCCCCGCCCCCTTTCTCCAGCCCTTTCAGCCGGGCTTCCAGCTGGCGGCATCGGAGGAGGGCGCAGTCGGTGACCTGGGCCATTCCCCGCACCACGTCCTCCGCCAGGGCTTCGCAGGTGGGCGCCCCGCAGGCGCCGCAGTCCAGCCCCGGCAGGGCTCTCTGGATGGTCTGCATCCGGTTGTACCGTTCAAACCGCTCTCCCCGGGTGCCTCCCAGCTCCAGCACCGGTGCATAGGTCAGATCCGTATCCCAGAGCATCTCGGGGGGGATCTCCCCTTCCATGGGTTCCACCTGGCCCCCTACGCTGCGCTGCATGGCCCTGAGCTTGGTGCGGGCGATATAGGGATTCTCCGGCTGGAGCACTCCGCCCAGGCATCCCCCGGGACAGGCCCGCAGCTCCACAAAATCAATGCTGTCGTATTTTTCATCCTCCAGGTCCTCCAGCACCCGGGTGATGTTCTCTATGCCGTCCGCCACCAGGTGGTTTTCCACCCCCAGCAGCCCGTGGGCCTCTCCCCCGGCGGCGGCCCAGCCAAGGCCGGAAGCCCCGGCGGCGGCACGGTGGGGCGGGGTGTGCCCCCCGTCCATAAGGGGGAGCAGCTTGGGGTAAATCTCGGATACCGCCACCGCCCCGTCCAAAGCGCTGTGGCTGCTGCCCACCGGGGCCCGGCCCATGGTCACCTTGGCCGGGCAGGGGACAATGGCAATACAGCCGACCTTCTCGGGGGGAAGGGCGGTCCTTTCCACCGCCCTCCGCCGGGCCATCCGGGCCGCCAGCTCCATGGGCGGCACCAGAGGCAGCACGTGCTGGATGAGCTGGGGAAAGCGCACCCGGATCAGCCGGGTCACTGCGGGGCAGGCAGAGCTGATCACCGGCCGCTTGGTGCTGCCGGTGGCCAGGATCCGGCTGGTGGCCTGGCTGATGAGCTGGGAAGCCTCGGCCTCCTCAAACACATCGTCAAACCCCGCCCGGCATAGGGCGTCCAGCACCAGGTCCTGGTTCTCCTGATGGTTGTACTGCACATATAAGCTGGGGGGCACGATGGCCACCCTATAAGTAAACCGGTCCAGCAGGGTGAGGGGATCGCTCACCGCCCGCTTGGCCCTGTGAGGGCAGAGGCGGATGCACTCGCCGCAGTCGATGCAGCGCTCCGCCTCAATGACCTCCTTGCCCCCCCGCACCCGGATGGCCTGGGTGGGGCACCGTTTGATGCAGTTGGTACAGCCGTTGCAAAGCTGCGCCTCCAGCGTCACCGAATGGATGAATCCTTCCATTTTCTCCTCCCGGCGCCAGTCAGCCGATCTTCACACGCATGGTGATGGTGGTGCCCACCCCCACTGTGGACTGGATATCAAATTCGTCGGTATACCGTTTCATATTAGGCAGGCCCATCCCTGCCCCGAAGCCCAGGCTCCGCACCTGGGCGCTGGCGGTGGAATACCCCTCCTCCATGGCCTTGGGAATGTCCGGGATGCCGGGGCCCTGGTCGGTGAGGATCATCTCCACCTGGTGGTCGTCCACCGTCACCCGGATCTGGCCGCCTCCCGCATGGATGGCCAGGTTGATCTCCCCCTCATAGAGGGCGATGGCGATCCGCCGCACCTCCGCCGCCGGCAGGCCCAGCCGTTTCAGGGTGGATTTCAGGTCAGCGCTGGCCTCCCCCGCCCGGGTAAAGTCATTGCCGGGGACGGTGTATTCCAGCTGAATGGACTCACTCATGGCATCTCTCCTCCCCGCAGGCCATGCTGATACAGCAGGCCGCAGGCCGAAAACATGGGCAGATCGGTGGACAGGACCGCCATCCCCCGCTGGGCCGCCATGGCCACGATCTGCTCCTGGGGCTGCTTGCCCCGGACAACCACGATGCAGACCATGTCCATCATCTCGGCAGTGCGTACCACCTGCGGGTTGTTCAGCCCCGTCAGAAGCACCGCCTGGTCTTTCACATAGGCCAGCACATCACTCATCATATCGCTGCCGCAGGCGGCATGGACCTGGCGTTCCAGATCCACATCGGGTGTGTGCAGCCGGGCATTGAGGATGTCCCGCACCTGGCTGATGGTCATTGTTCTTTTCCCCCTTTTGGCCGCTTTGTTGTTCTTATTATAAAAGATGTGCCTGCCCTCTGGCAAGGGGCGGATTGGTCACTTTAAACAGTTTTTTTCTACAAATTCTTTCGTTTGTGTTTGTAATATTTATGTCAGGATTGTTTTCTTTTTAACAGGCATTTGGTATAATGGCTTTACTATGGTATTATACCAATCAATTTCAGCTGTCTTCTTTTTCTGTCCCCGGCGGAAGAGCGGGGCGGGCCGGCAGCTGGAGGAGGGGCAGGACCGCTGCCCTCCACGACCAACCTTCAGGAGGAATACTATGAGGCACTTTTCCACCGTTCCCTTTGCCGGAACGCCGGAGCAGGAAGAGCAGCTGAAAAGCTGGCTGGACCAAAACAAGGATATGCCCGGCGTAGTGATGCCGGCCTTACAGAAAGCCCAGGAGACCTACGGCTACCTGCCCATTGAGGTGCAGCGGATGGTGGCCGAAGCCCTGGGCAAGCCCTTGGCGGAGATCTACGGGGTGGCCACCTTCTACTCCCAGTTCAGTCTGGCCCCCAAGGGCAAATACCGGATCAGCGTATGCCTGGGCACCGCCTGCTATGTAAAGGGAAGCGGGAAGATCTATGAGAAATTGCAGGAAAAGCTGGGCATTTCCGGGGGCGAGTGCACCCCGGACGGCAAGTTCAGCCTGGACGCCTGCCGCTGTGTGGGAGCCTGCGGACTGGCCCCGGTAATGATGGTGAACGATGACGTGTACGGCCGGCTTACGGAGGATGACCTGGACGGCATCCTGGCCAAATACACCGACTGACCGGTAAAAAGGAGGGGTGAGGGGTGCAGGACCTTTCCATGAACCTGCTGGACGTGGCCCAGAACGGGATCGCCGCCGGGGCCACTTTGGTGCGGATCGGCCTGACCCTGGACCAGACCGCCCACCGGCTGGACCTGACCATTGCCGACAACGGCCGGGGGATGGACCCGGACCTTGCCGCCCGGGCCACCGATCCCTTCTGCACCAGCCGCACCACCCGGAAGGTGGGCCTGGGGCTTCCTTTCCTGAAAATGGCCGCCGAGCTTACGGGAGGCAGCCTGACCCTGGAAAGCCGGCTTGGAAAAGGCACCACCGTCACCGCCCGGTTTTGCACCGACCACATCGATATGCCCCCCCTGGGGGATCTGGCAGCCACCGTAGCGGGGCTGATCCAGTGCAATCCCCGGCTGGACTTTGTCTTTTCTCTCACCGGCCCCGGCGGCGTCTTCTCTGCCGACACCGGTGAGATGCGTCCCCTTTTAGGGGAAGTGAGTCTGGGGGAGCCGGAGGTGGCCCTGTGGCTGCGGGAATATCTGAAGGAACATATCTGTGAGATCTTAGAAAAGGAGTAACGCTGTATGAAAAGTCTGCAGGAACTGGCAGCCATCCGGGACCGGATGCGTCAGACCGTCAATACCCGGGAACCGGGGCAGAATCCCATTCGGGTGCAGGTAGGCATGGCCACCTGCGGCATCGCCATGGGCGCCCGGCAGGTGCTCAACGCCTTCACCGAGGAGGTGGCCCGCCGGGGGCTGTCCGGCATTATGGTCACCCAGACCGGCTGCATCGGCATCTGCCAGTTTGAGCCGGTGGTGGAGGTCTTTGTACCCGGACAGGAAAAGGTGACCTATGTCTACATGAATCCCGAAAAGGCCGCCCGGGTGGTGGCGGAACACCTGGTCGGGGGAAAAGTGGTCACCGAATACACCATCGGCCAGGCCGGCAGGGAAGAATAAGGAGGCAGACCTATGTACAGAAGTCATGTTATGATCTGCGGCGGGACCGGCTGCACCTCATCCGGCAGCGACAAGGTGGCCGCCGCCTTTGAGGCGGAGATCATCACAACCGGACTGGACCGGGAGGTAAAGGTCATCCGCACCGGGTGCTTCGGCCTCTGCGCCCTGGGTCCCATTGTGGTCATCTATCCTGAGGGCACCTTTTACAGCATGGTCAAGCCGGAGGATGTGGCCGAGATCGTCCAGGAGCATCTCCTGAAGGGCCGGCCGGTGATCCGTCTCCTTTACAACGAGACGGTGGCCCAGGACAACACCATCAAAAGCCTGGACCAGACTTCCTTCTACCAGAAGCAGAAGCGGATCGCCCTGCGGAACTGCGGGGTCATCAACCCGGAGAACATTGAGGAGTACATCGCCTTTGACGGCTACGCCGCTTTGGGAAAGGCCCTCACCGAAATGACCCCGGATGAGGTCATCCAGACGGTACTGGACTCGGGGCTGCGGGGCCGGGGCGGCGGCGGATTCCCCACCGGCCGGAAGTGGCAGCTGGCCTGCGCCGACCGGGGCAAGGTGGAAAAATACGTCTGCTGCAACGCCGACGAGGGTGACCCCGGCGCCTTTATGGACCGGAGCGTCCTGGAGGGGGACCCCCACTGTGTCATTGAGGCCATGGCCATTGCCGGATACGCCATCGGGGCGGACCAGGGGTACGTCTATGTCCGGGCAGAGTATCCCATTGCGGTGAACCGGCTGCGTACCGCCATCACCCAGGCCCGGGAATACGGACTGCTGGGGAAAAACATTTTCGGCACCGATTTCTCCTTTGACATTGACATCAAGCTGGGAGCCGGCGCCTTTGTCTGCGGGGAGGAGACCGCCCTGATGACCAGCATTGAGGGTCACCGGGGCGAGCCCCGGCGCCGGCCTCCCTTCCCCGCCAAGAAGGGTCTGTTCGGGCGTCCCACCATCCTGAACAATGTGGAGACCTACGCCAATATCCCCCAGATCATCCTGAAGGGGGCGGACTGGTTCCGGAGCATGGGCACCGAAAAGAGCCCCGGCACCAAGGTATTCGCCCTGGGGGGAAAGATCAAGCACACCGGCCTGGTGGAGGTGCCTATGGGCACCACTCTGCGGGAGATCGTGGAGGAGATCGGGGGCGGCATCCCCGGAGGGAAAAAGTTCAAGGCTGCCCAGACCGGCGGGCCTTCCGGAGGCTGCATCCCCGCCAGCCTCATTGATACCCCCATCGACTATGACAACCTTACCGCCATCGGCAGCATGATGGGCTCCGGCGGCCTCATCGTCATGGACGAGGACACCTGCATGGTGGACATTGCCAAATTCTTCCTGGAGTTCACCGTGGACGAGAGCTGCGGCAAATGCACCCCCTGCCGGGTGGGCACCAAACGGCTGCTGGAGCTGCTGGAGAAGATCACCAGCGGCAAGGGTACCATGCGGGATCTGGAACGGATCGAGGAGCTGGCCCAGTTCATCAAGGAAAACAGCCTCTGCGGTCTGGGGCAGACCGCACCCAACCCGGTGCTGTCCACCCTCCAGTATTTCCGGGAGGAGTACCTGGCCCACATCCAGGACAAGCGGTGTCCTGCCGGGGTCTGCAAGGCCCTTCTCACCTACAAGATCGATCCGGACAAGTGCCGGGGCTGCACCCTCTGTGCCCGGGCCTGCCCCGCCGGAGCCATCAACGGCAGCGTCCGCAATCCCCACAACATTGACACCCTCAAGTGTGTCAAGTGCGGAGCCTGTATGGATACCTGCCGCTTCGGCGCCATCAGCAAGGGTTAAAGGAGGACCGGTAGAATGGAAATGGTAAATCTGAAGATCAACAATATGCCCTGTCAGGCGCCGGCGGGATCCACCATCCTGGAGGCCGCCCATGAGATCGGCATCACCATCCCCACCCTCTGCTACCTGAAGGAGATCCAGCGGGTCCACGGTGCCTGCCGGGTCTGCGTGGTGGAGGTGAAGGGAGCCCGGAACCTGCTGCCCGCCTGCGTCTATCCCGTCAGCGAGGGGATGGAGGTGTTCACCAACACTCCCAAGGTCCAGGCGGCCCGGAAGACCAACCTGGAGCTCATCCTCTCCACCCACAACCAGGACTGCATGAGCTGCGTCCGGAGCGGGGACTGCGAGCTGCTCCGGCTCTGCAAGCAGTACGGGGTGGACAAGTCCAACTCCTTTGAGGGGGCCATGCCCGAGCGGCAGGACGATTACAGCGCCCTCCACCTGATCAAGGACAACTCCAAGTGCATCATCTGCCGCCGCTGCATCTCCACCTGTGCGGAGAAACAGGGGGTAGGGGTCATCAATGTGGTGGAGCGGGGCTTCAACACCCACATTGCCTGCGCCTTTGAGGGGAAGCTGGCAGACTCCACCTGCATCGGCTGCGGCCAGTGCATCAACGTCTGCCCCACCGGGGCCCTGGTGGAGCGGGACGACACCCAGAAGGTGTGGACCGCCTTGGGAGACCCCACCCGCCATGTCATCGTCCAGACCGCTCCCAGCGTCCGGGCGGCCCTGGGGGAGGAGTTCGGCCTGCCCATCGGCACCAATGTCCAGGGCAAGATGGTGGCCGCCCTCCGCCGGCTGGGCTTTGCGGGGGTGTATGACACCGACTTTGCCGCCGACATGACCATTATGGAGGAGGCTACCGAGTTCCTCCACCGGATGAAAAGCGGCGGTCCCCTCCCCCTCATCACCAGCTGCAGCCCCGGGTGGGTGCGGTACTGTGAGACCTTCTACCCGGAATTCATCCCCAACCTGTCCAGCTGCAAAAGCCCCCAGCAGATGTTCGGTGCCCTGAGCAAGACCTATTACGCCCAGAAGATGGGGATCGACCCCCGGGACATTTACTGTGTCAGCGTCATGCCCTGCACCGCCAAAAAGCTGGAGATCGGCCGGCCTGACCAGTGCGCTGCCGGCCCGGACATCCCCGACGTGGATGTATCCATCACCACCCGGGAGCTGGGCCGGATGATCCACCGCAGCGGCCTGCGGTTCAATGACCTGCCCGACGAGGACTTTGACCCCGCCATGGGAGAGGCCTCCGGGGCTGGGCATATTTTCGGCGCCACCGGCGGGGTCATGGAGGCTGCCCTTCGCACCGCCGTGGAGACCCTCACCGGCCAGGAAGTGGAGCCGGTGGAATTCCAGGCTGTGCGGGGGACCGACGCCATCAAGGAGGCCACCTACCAGGTGGGGGACCTGACCCTGCGGATCTGTGTGGTCAGCGGCACCGCCAACGCCGCCAAGGTCCTGGACATGGTCCGGAGCGGGGAAAAGCGGTATGACTTTATCGAGGTCATGGCCTGTCCCGGCGGCTGCGTCAACGGCGGAGGCCAGCCCATCCAGCCTGCCCAGGTCCGGAACTTCACCGACATCAAGGGACTGCGGGCCAAGGCCCTCTATGACCTGGACCGGGACAGCCCGGTACGGAAGAGCCACGAGAACCCCCTGGTGAAAAAGGTGTATGCAGAGTTCCTGGGCCAGCCCGGCGGGGAGAAGGCCCACCAGATCCTCCACACCCACTACCAGAAGCGGGAGAAGCTGTACTGACCCTCCCCCTTTCCCATACCACAGAAAATGGCAGGCCGGCGGCCTGCCATTTTTTTATTCTTCCCGCCCTTTCGGGCCCGGGGGGATGGTTCCGGGAGCTCTCCCCTCATGTTTTTATTGACATATGTCACAAACAAGACTATACTGGACCCAGAATGAAGAGAGGAGATGCCTATGCCCAGACCGACCAAATGCCGGAGGGTCTGCCACTATCCCGGAACGGTGGAGTTCCGCCCCGCCGACGGGTCCGGAGACCCTGCCCCCATCCTGCTCACCGTGGACGAGTACGAGACCATTCGGCTCATGGACCGGGAGGGGCTGTCCCAGGAGGAGTGCAGCCGCTCCATGCAGATCGCCCGGACCACCGTACAGAAGATCTACGAGAGCGCCCGCTGCAAGCTGGCCCGGATGCTGGTGGAGGGCCGGGCCCTGCGGATCGCCGGGGGCGAGTTCCGGCTTTGTGACGGGCGGGGCGGCAGCTGCGGCGTCTCCGGCTGCTTCAAACAAAGTTATCACCAGCAATATGAAAAACCGGAAGGAGATTCCATTATGAGAATTGCAGTAACCTACCAGGACGGCCAGATCTTCCAGCATTTCGGCCACACTTCCCAGTTCAAGATCTACGATGTGGAGGGAGGAAAGATCCTCTCCTCCCAGGTGGTGGACACCCAGGGCAGCGGCCACGGCGCCCTGGCCGGAGTGCTGACCGCCCTGAACGTGGATGCCCTGATCTGCGGAGGGATCGGCGGGGGCGCCCAGACGGCTCTGGCCGCCGCCAACATCCGGCTCTACGGCGGGGTCACCGGCAGCGCCGACGCCGCCGCCCAGGCCCTGGCCGCCGGGACCCTGACCTTTGACCCCGACGTTCACTGTGACCATCACCAGCACCATCACCCGGAAGGCCAGGCCTGCGGCAGCCAGGGGTGCGGACATCACAGCTGCGGCAGCCACTGACCCCTCTTTTCCCCCCTATCAGATCAGAAGGAAAAAACGCTCCCCTGCTTCACAAGCCCAGCGGCTTGGTCCAGGGGAGCGTTCTTTTTCTTTTATGGGGATCCAGAAGCCGAAGGATCAGGGGTCATTTCCCTTTCCCTGCCCCGGCCCCGGCGGGAATCGGGCTGCTTCAGGGACGCCCGCCCTTCCCGTGAGAACCGGAAGTCCCCCGGAACCAGAAGACGGCCCCGCCCACGAGAATGGCCGCCGCCAGCGCCGCCCCCACAAAAAGGAGGGGACTGATGCCGGACCTTTCTTCCGGGGCTGCCTGGTCCTCCTCCGGGGAGGGAGAGGGCTGGGGCTCTTCAGGGGCATCAGCGGATTCCCCGGTCTGGGGCTCCTGGGTGGGTTGCCCGGTAGGCGCCGGAGCTGCGGTGGCCGTGGAGCTGCCGCTGCCCTGGCTGACCGTCCCGGTCTGGGGGACGGCAGTAGGCTGGGCGGTCACGGTCCCTGCGGCGGCAGAGCTCTGGGACTGGGAACCGGCCTGGCTGCTGCCGCTGCCGGTCTGGCTGTTACTGCCGCCGGTCTGGCCCGGCTGGGAGCCGGAGCTGCTCTCCACCGTCAGGGTCACTTCCCCTCCGGATGCAGAGGTGGTCTCCCCCTTGCCGTAGGCGGCATTCACCAGTTCCAGGGAATCCTCCACCACCCGGACGGTGGCGGAGGCCCCCTTCTGGGCCTTGAGCCGGATGGAGCCCAATTCCAGGCTTCCGTTCTGGAACAGAGGCTCTTCCCCGGCCAGGTAGACAGTGAGACGGCCGGAGGTCTCCTCATACCGGTACTCCTGCACCGAGGAGGTGAGCCCTTGATCAAAGAGGAACTCCGCTGTGGCGTCCCCGCCCTCCACCTGGAAGGTGAGACGAAGGGCTGTGGCGCTCTGGTCCGCCTCCTGGGGAAGGGCAAGGGCGACCTTGGCCTGGTTCCCCCTGGCTTCCAGAGTCACTGTACCGGCGGTATCTGCCGCCCAGGCAGGCAGAGCTGCCAGGGACAGCAGAGCAGCCACAAACAGGGTGGCAAAGATTTTTTTCATGAAGATTCTCCTTTATTCTTTCATCAGTCTCCCTGGCTTTCCAGGGTAATGGAAGGCAGGTCCCGGGGGAGGGCCACGGCCAGGGTATCGCTGGTCAGCCGCTGGCCCTGGTTGGTAAGGGCGTCATCCACCCGGTAGAGCTCTGCCCGCACGGATTCGGGAAGGGTCATCCCCTCCAGGGCGTCGGGCTCGACCCAGTAGACCCAGTACCCTTCGCTGACCTCTCCCAGGAGGCCTTCAGGATCGGGGGCCAGAATGATCTGGCTGGCCACAATGGCGCCATCCTCATCCAGGCCGCCCACAATGCTGCCGTCCTGGTCATACAGCAGCACCACATTGTAGGCAGGGTTGCCCTTGTAGCTGCCGGTAAAGATGAGGGAATTGGCGGGGATGGTCTCCCCGTCTGCGAAGGCGAACTCCTTCTCCAGGATGCCGATGCCCTCTTCCAGCAGCTCCACATTGTCCCCGGTGGGGCCCAGCACATCCAGCTCGCTGATGGAGATCTGGCTGCCGGAAACGCCCTTCAGCACCAGCCGGAGCTGGGCGGCGTCGTAGGTGGAGAGCCAGGGCCGGCCCTCGGGATCGGGGAAGTAGATGGTCTGGACCGGTTCCTCCGTAAAGGAGCCGGCGGCCAGGGTCTTCCACTGGCTGCCGTCGGCGCTGACCTGGAGCTCATACTCCGCCGGGGTGATGCCCTGTACCTTGAACCCGGTGACCGCCAGGGTCTTGAGGAAGTTCAGGGTAATGACGGCATCCCCGGAAGCGGTTCCGGTGTAGGCGGTGCCGGCATTTCCGTCCACCACCTTGGTGATGGCGGAGACCGGCTGGGGCTCGCAGGGGTCATGCTCCCCGGCGTCAGGATGGGTGTCCTCCGGAGAGGTCATGTTGGTGGTCACCGTCCACTGGCTCTTGTCATAGCTGCCGTCATGGCTGATCTTGAGGGCAGGGAGGATCAGGGCCTGGGAACGGTTGAGGAAGTTGTCGATGGCGGTGATCTGGTAAACCACCCCACGGTTGTTGATGTTGGTCACCGTATCGGTGTACTGGCCGTCGGTGGTGAAGCCCACCACCTGGGTCTGGGGCTGGCCGTTCTCGTAGGTGATACGGGCGATCTCATAACCCAGGAGCAGCCCTTCCCCTGCATCAGCCTCCAGGGTCAGATGGACCTGGTTGGGGATGATGTCATCCGCCACTGCGGTGGTGCCGCCGGTGAGGACGGCCTCTCCCTCAAAGCTGGCGGAAATATCATGATTGAATCCGTAGTCCCGGGCGCTGTCCTGGAAATAATAGATAGCACGGGTCTCCGGCTCAAGCTGAGCCAGGTACTTGGCGGTGGTCTCATCGGGGATGAGGCCCCAACGGGTGAAGAACTCGGTCAGGTCCTTCTGGGCTGCCGCCGAGGCCAGCCGGATAAAGTTCTGGTTGGCATCTCCGCCCAGGGTCAGCTTGACCCCCTGGGGTGCGGGAGCTGCGCCGGTGTTCCGGGCATAGGTATCCACCCGGGCAAAGAACCGACTGTCCAGCAGGGTCTTGTAGTCGCTGTAAATCTGGTATTCGTAGCCCTTATCGTAGGCCAGGTGAAGCTGCCAGTACATTCCCAGCTGGGTGAATACGTCGCTGGAAGCACCCAGGGTCCCGCTGGTGACCTTTTCATAGACGGCGTCATACCCGAACCGCATCCCGTCCATGGTCTGGGAGATCTGGGAGAAGTAGTTATTGGTGACCTCCGCCACTGCATAGGAGGATTGGTTGATATTGTGGCCGATCTCGTGGGCGATGCCCCAGCCGAAGTAATTGCCGCTCCGGTAGCTGCCGTCCTCGTTGAGGAGGACGGGGCTGCCCTGGGCCAGACCGGGCACCGAGTCATACCCAATGCCGATGTGGTTGCCGGCAGCGTACATGAAGGCCCCGGCGAACATCCGCATATACCGGATGTTCAGGTGCTGGGAGGGCAGACGGTTGGCGCTGCCTGCTCCGGCCAGGTCGGTGAGGCCCTTGTGCTGGTAGAAGAGGGTCATCATCTGATCCATGGCGTCCATGGAATCCAGCAGTTTCTGGGCCTTCTCCTGGGCAGAGCCGCCGCCCAGACCGGCCAGCACCTGGGTAATGGGCACCGACAGCATCATCTGGTCCAGCAGAATGTCGGTGGTGTTGAGGGTGCAGGTCTCGGGGTCATAGGCATGACCGCTCTCCCCGTGGAGCTGCTCGTGGCGGCTTTCCAGGGTGGCGGCCGCCTGCTCCATCTCTTCCAGATAGGCGGTGACCCGCTCCAGCCGCTGGGCTGCATCGTCAATGCCGTAGAGGTCCAATACCGGGATCTGCTCCCCGCCGCTGACCCGTACCGAGTACTGGTCGGCAGTGTTGCTTCCGGTGAACTGGACATAGAGGGCGCCGCCGTGCTCCACATCCATGGTGGTCAGTTGGGGAACAGTAATTTCGTTCCGGCCCACCTTCAGCTGGATGGGCTGGGAGACTACCTGGCCGTGTTCGGCATTGTACTGGGTGGCAATCAACTGGAGCCAGGCATTGGAGCCGGTGGCCACATTGTTGCTGCCCACATAGACCACGATTTCTTCCCCGGCGCTGGCGGTGACGCCCAGAGGCTGCCAGGGGTTGAGGCCGGTAAAGCCCTGGTGTCCGTCCAGCTTGGAGGTGATGGTAGTGTGGACCTGGACCACATTCATGAGAGACTGGTCCAGCAGGCCCCGGGCATTGTCCAGCTCCCGCTGGAGGGTATCGTACTCAGGGTTCAGCTCTCCGCTGGCCTCATCAGGGGTATCCAGCCGGGTCTGAAGGGCATTGATGGTTTCCTCGTCCACATCCTCCCGAAGGGTGACATGGAGGTCGTCGGCGTAGAGGGCCATAATATCGTCCTCCAGGCTGTCGTAGGCGTAGAACCGGATCTCCGCAATGGAGACGGGCCGCTCTTCATAGCTGTACCCCACACAGACCCGCAGATAGTCGGTGGTGACGCCCCCGGGGATCTTGATGGTGTAGTAGCTGCGGCTGCCGTCGCTCCGCTTGACGATGCTCACCCCGGAGAGCTGGTACTCCCGGCCGCTTTCATCCTGGGCAAAGACCCGCACATGGCCATAGGTCCCCCGGTCCTCGGCCTGGGCCAGGGAAATGCTTCCGATATGATACTTCTGGTCGAAGGTTACCCGGAGACCGCCGGCATCAGGGTACATGGCCCCGTCATCCCAGTCGTTCAGGCCGTACCAGGAGGCATAATCGCTGTCTACCACGCCCCAGGCGGTTTTGCCGGAGTCCAGAGGGCTGTCCTTCATGTAGCCGGCCTCATGGGTCACCGAGAGGATGTGGGCGGTGGGCTGGCCTGCACCGTTGGAGGTGTTGATGAGATTGTAGGCAGGCAGCTTCACGGCGCTCACGTTGGCGGTGGAAGCCACGGAGGTGATGGAGGCAGGGCCCTCCCCCAGTTCGTTGGTGCCGGTGACATACACCTCATATTGGGTGTTGTTCTCCAGTCCCTGGATGGTATAGCTGTTTTTGGTGATGTTCTCCACCTTGGTGAAGTCTCCCTCCCCGGCCTTCCGGAAATAGAGGGTGTAAGTATCGGTGTCCTTCATGCTGGCCCAGGATGCTTCGATCCGCTGGAACCGACCGGACAGGGTCAGGCCGTCGGGAGCAGGGGGCAGCTTGTCGGCCTTGGGGGTAACTGTGACGGAATCCCCGTAGCCGCTCCGCCACTCGCCGTTGAGGGACTGGACCTGGACGGTGTAGGCGGTGCCGTTTTTCAGCTTCTGTCCGCCGAAGGTGGTGACCGTCAGGGTGTTGGCGGTGGTCCGCACCGTCTCGGAGGCATCCCCCAGGGTGATCTTCACCTCATAGCCGGTGACATTCACTTGCCCGTCCCAGGTGAGGGTAAAGGACTGGCTGCCGGGCTGGGCGGCCAGGCTGCCGGGAATATTCATCTCGGGGGCCGGGATCCGGCTCTCCATATCGTTGACAAAATCCACCTTGGTGATTTCGGCCAGGCTGCCGCTGTTGCTCACCGAGGTGATCTTGATGGTCACCTTTTTGACGGCGATCTGACCGCCGAAGTCAATGACGATGGAACCGTCGCTCTGAACGGCGCCCCCGGCCCGTGCCAGGGAGGCGGTGCCGTAGGCGAATTCATGGGTTTCCCCTTCCTGGTCCTCCACCACTACCACCATGCCGGTGACGGCCCCCTGGGACTCCGCCGGGCTCTGGAGGACCAGTCCCCCCATCTCCACCGGGGTCTCGGTCCGGGCCATCTCAAAGCTGACGGCCACGGGGTTTTCCTGACTGATGGGGGTGTTCTGGGAAGCAGGCTTCAGGGTGACGGACTCCGTGCCGCTGAGCAGGTTTTCCAGGCTGCCCTGGACGGTGGTGTTCTCCTCCTCCTTGGGAGTGGTAAGGGCGGCAGGGACCCGGGTGGAAAGGGTGGAGAGGACCTCCTGGCCCTGGGCCAGGGCGGCGGCCAGCATCTGCAGGTCCACCAGGTCCACCTTTCCATTCCGGTCCAGGTCGCTGACGGTGCCGTCCTCCCCTTCCTGGATGGCGGTGACCAGGATCTGGGCGTCCGTGTCGTCGATCCTGCCGTTCCCGTCCAGGTCTCCCAGCCGGAGCAGGCCGGGGTGAGCGGCAGCCTTGGCATCCAGGGCCAGGGCGCCCACCGACAGCTCCACTCCGTAGAGCAGGTTATCCACCGTGATGGTCTGGGTGTAGGAGGCAAAGCCGCTGCCCCGGACGGCGAGGGTATACTCACCGGCAGGGAGTCCGGCAAACCGGACAGTGGCGGAGGCCGGGGCCTCCCCGTCGGAAGCGGGGAGGATCAGGGACTGCTCCTCCCCGCTTCCGTCCCCGCCGGTGAGGCTGACAGCGAGGGTCACGCTCTGGTGGAGGGGCAGGCCGGCCACCACACGGACCTCCAGTTCCCCGGGGTTCTCCACGGAGAGAGCGGCAGACGTTTCCTCCGGCTCCTCTCCCAGCAGCAGAACCGGGAAAAGTGCTTCCTCTTCCTTCTGTGATTCGTATTCTTCCTCCTGGGCAGGAGCCGGCGTTTGGACCCCGGGCTCCTCCTCAGGCTCTTCCTTTTCTTCCTGCGAAGGCTGGTCCGAAGTCACAGGCTCCTCCGGTTCCTCCTCCTGAGGGGCGCTTTCCCCCTCCTCCGTTTCCGGGAGGGTGGTCAAGACGCTGTCCTGCGGGTCCTCTTGGTTTATCGCCATGGTTTCCTCCAGCACAGGCTGGGAACCGGCGAACTCCTCCCCATAGGCGATGGGGTACTGTGCCAGGATGCTGAACATCATGGTCAGGCTCAGCAGGGTGGCAATGGCTCTTTTCACGTTATTTCTTCCTTGTATTATAGAGTAGTAGTTATTAGAGCCCCTCTCCAAGGGCTTGTGCTACACTGTAAAGGATGCTGTGGATTGGTGATTCATTCCTACCACAAGATGGTTCAAGAAAGGTTCCAACCACAGCCCCTTACAATTTTGTTGATCAGTTAAATACCGCCAGACGGTTTATGTGGAACAAGGCTACAAAAGTAAGGCGCACTGTGGATACAGCATCACATATTTATCGTTGGAGGGATTTGTTATGATGGTTTCTGTTGGTATCGATGTCTCAAAGGATAAACACGATTGCTTTATCGTCAACTCTGAGGGCGAAGTCCTGGCAGATGTGTTCACGATTCAAAACACCAGGGACGGATTCAACTTTCTGTTGCAGAAGATCCAAGATTGTACTACACCGCAGGACAAAATAAAAGTAGGGCTTGAGGCTACCGGACATTACAGTTACAATCTGCTCGGGTTCCTTCTCGACAACGGTCTACCCACCTATGTCTTGAATCCCTTGCGCACAAACCTTTACCGAAAAAGCCTCAGTCTCAGAAAGACCAAAACCGACCGGGTGGATGCACGAACGATTGCCACTATGCTGTTATCCGATGCGGGCCTCAAACCCTACACAGATACAGCATACCACAACGAGGAATTAAAGTCACTGACCAGATACCGTTTTGACAAGGTGAAGGAGCGTGCCAAGCTGAAAAGTTCTGT
>CALXEN010000139.1 GCA_944387325.1 uncultured Clostridia bacterium
TGTAAAAATTTTCGTAAATCCGTAGATGTTTTTCGAATCACACAGAAGATTACTGAATTGAGAAAGCAATCTGAAGGATAGATTTTATGTGGGACATAGCAAAGCGAAGAGTAAACCATCTTTTTAGGCGACTTGTGAATAGTGCTCTGTTTTGGAATCTGGTGATTCTGTTTGTGAATTTAGTGATGGCAACACCAAGATTTCAGACAGACGATGATTGGGGGATTGGAAACTATTTTGCGGGGGTGAAAGATGTTTCCAATCCCAATTGTCCGTTTGTACATATCTGGCTGGGAAAGTTTCTTTGTTTCTTGTATGCGCTGTTTCCAAACATACAAATCAATCTTTTTGGATTGTACGAATATGTTCTGATTTTTTTATCGGGCTGGGTACTTCTCTGCTTTTTGAAAAGATATGGTCATGGGGCACTTTGGTTTGTCTCAGTTCTGTTGATAGCCATTGCTTCTCCGCAGTTCTATATTTATGTGCAATTTACCAAAACGGCTGCCTTGGCTTGCTTTGCGGGCATCCTAGGTCTTGCAGATACGGTGGAGCGTTGGATAAAGTTGGGAGAACGCCAAAGCAGAAAAGTTGTAAATATGGTGGGCTACACCGTATTGTTTTTGGGGGGATTTGTACTTCGATCCGCTTGCGCACTGCTCAGTTTCCCTTTCTTTCTGTTTTCTGTGCTGGAAACTTTTTTTTCTCCAGGTTTGAAGAAGGATTTCTTCTCTCGAGCAGGAAAATACCTAGCTACATTTGCAGGGGTATTTTTGATATTAGTTTTCGGTACACTATATCAAAATTTGTATTATCAGGCGTGGAATACAGGGTATCTGGAATTTAATTCGGCAAGAGCAGGTTTTGTTGACTATTCAAAAGTAAGTTATTCTGAAATACAGGAGGAATTAGCTGCACTAGGAGTTTCAGAAAATGATTACGCTCTCATTTCACAGTGGACCCTTGAGGATACAGAGTTCATTACAACAGAACTCCTGAATGAACTTTCGAATTTACAACCACAGGAAACTTTGCAGGATAAGGCAGAGGACTTCAAAGAAAATACTTCAACCTATCTGGATGTGTATGCTACGGCCTTTGCGTTACTGATGGTGGGGTTATTGGCTATCCACCGACAGTGGAAACAGGCGGCGCAAGCGTTTGGACTTTGGTATTGAACTATGTATTTATTAAACGATTCGGCGCAGTAGCTGCCGCCTATACCACAATGGTTTCCTACACGCTTTTATTTATTATGCAGTGGCGGGGGGCAAAAAAATTGGAGCCGTCTCTTTTTCAGATACGTCCTTTCGTCATCTTTACGAGCATAGTGTGCCTTGGAGGTGTAGTATACAACTACATTGTGGATTTGTGGATGGTGCGTTACGCACTCTGTTTCTTGCTGGTGGTGGCTACAGGAATCTACCTGTTGAAAAACCGGGGAAAAATGTTATCTATTTTCCTCTCCCACTAAACCAAGGGGGTTGAAAATCGAAAAAGGAAAAAGCGAAACCGTCGGGGTGTAGTGCTGTTAACCATTCGGGTTCCAGCTACGGGGCACTGACGGTTTTGTTTTTTATTGGGAATTCACAAGCGAGTCTTCCGAAATAATCAACGGGATCACAGTACACTCGTGGTTCAGTGGATAAGGGGTTGCCTTTTAGCCGGACAAAATGTCCGCAGTTTCCTACCTTAGTTGGAAGCCAGCTGACGGGCCCGCTCCAGAAGGGCGGAACGATCATTGGGAGAGCCCGCCAGCACCTCCTGAAGAAGGGCGTCCAGAATCCCCCCCATCCGGGGGCCGGGGGGGATCCCCAGGGACTTCAGGTCCCGGCCATTCACTGCCAGCTGTTTCAGGGTAAAGGCGGAGGCCTCCTCCAGCACCCCGTCCAGGCAGCGGGAAAGTTCCTCCAAAGTTTCCAGCCGGGGCCGGGCCAGAGCGGTGTGGGCCAGGGTGTCGCACCGGATCACCTCTATGAGGCGGCGAAGCTGTGCCTCTCCCACCTTGTTCAAAAGCCGCCGTGCCCCGGCGGGGGTGGGAGCAATTTGGAGGGAGTGGAGCTCCACCAGCTGGGCCACCTCCTCCCGGAGCCGGTTGGGATACCGCAGGGCGGTCATGGCCTGACGGCAGAGCTCTGCTCCGGCCTGGGCGTGTCCGTAGAAATGGTCCCGGCCCTGGGGGTCGGTGGTCCGGGTGGCAGGTTTGCCCATGTCGTGGAAGAGGATGGCCAGGGCGGTCTGGGGGACGGCATGGCCCCGGTCCAGATATTTCAGGGCATCCACCGTGTGCTGGTAGACGGTGCCGTAGTGGTAGGGACAATTCTGGGGGCAGTCCGCCGCAGGGGCCAGCAGGGGAAGGGCAGTGAGAAAAACCGCCCGGTACCGGTCCAGGGTCTCGCCGGCACCGGGACCGGTGACCATTCCCAACACCTCGCTTCCCACCCGCTCGGCGGACAGGTGGGCCAGATTCCCCTTTTCCGCTTCCATGGCGGCAGCTGTGTCCCCATGGATGGCAAAGCCCAGCCGGGCGGAAAACCGCAGGGCCCGCAGGATCCGCAGGGCATCCTCCCGGAATCGGAGGACCGGGTCCCCTACGCACCGGATCAGCCCGGCCTTCAGGTCCTTCTGCCCTTGGTAGGGATCGGTGAGCCGTCCCCGCAGGTCCAGTGCCATGGCGTTGATGGTGAAGTCCCGCCGTGCCAGGTCCTCCCGGAGACTGGAGGTGAAGTTCACCCGGTCGGGGTGGCGGTTGTCCCCATAGGTGCTTTCCACCCGGTAGGTGGTCACCTCAAAGGATCGCCCACCCGCCAGCACTGTGACGGTGCCGTGGCGCAGTCCTGTAAGGCGGACCTGCTTTTCCCCAAACACCTCCACCACCTGGTCGGGCAGGGCGCTGGTGCAGACGTCCCAGTCCTGGGGTGTCTGGCCCCGGAGCAGGTCCCGGACGCATCCCCCCACCAGGTTGGCCTGATAGCCGGCAGCTTCCAGCCGCTCCAGGACCTCCCGGGCAGCAGGGGGAACAGCCTGCTGCATCGACATTTCCAAAATCATGAAAGGCCTCCTTATGGAACGATCCTTCAAAAGGAAAGGGGCGAAAGCAGATCGCTTCCGCCCCGGGGGTCAGGCAGGCTCCGGCTCCCTGGAAACGGGATAGGAGGAGGGATAGAGAGCCGCAGTGTAAAGCAGGATGGCGGGACAGGAGCTCACATGGAAGAACTGGACCTCAAAACAGGCGTAGACGCAGGCCACCAAAAATACCATGACCGAGGCATACTGCCGCCGTTTCAGGAGCTGCCAGATCACCAGGCAGGCACCCAGCCAGAGGACGGCAAAGAGGACGGGCCCGTAGAAGAACCAGGAACTCAGGTAGCTGCTGTCCACCGGGTAGTCCCCGTAGGAGGGCTGCCCCGCAATGCTGGTGGTATAAGTCTGAAGGGCCATCCATCCGTAATAGATCCGCTCGTTGAGAAGGCCGTTCACCTTTTCCATCAAAGTGTGAAGGAAAGTGCCCTCCCCGGCAGTCCCGTAGAGGTAGGGCATGAGGAAGTTGACGCCGGTGAGGATGAGGGGCACTGCGGTGAGGAGCCAGCGGATGGGGGCCAGCTCCAGGAGAAACCGGAGATACCGCCCGCAGACAGAAGCGATCACCAGCATAAAGATGCAGAGCCCTGCTGTCCGGCTGGCCACCCCGAACATGACAAAGCAGCCCACTCCCAATACCGCCAGCCAGTCTGTCCAGCGGACCTTGGCCTGTCGGTAGAGGAGCCAGGCGGAGCAGAGCCCGAAGAGGACACCGCCCAGGGTGTTGTGGAAGGTGAAACCAAACCACCGGCGGACGGTGATGTTGTAGTGGTCCTGGAGTACGGTGTAGCCCCACACACCCAGAAGGGAGAAGAGAATGGTGGTGCCGGTGCCCAGGGCACTGAATATGGCGTAGGGCAAACCGACCTGTTCCATGGTCAGGTCCTTGGCGGCCAGGACAAAGAAAATGAAAAAGACCAGCCAGGGATTATGGTTGTTGAAGAAGACCCAGCGCAGGGCAAAATAGATCACGTCGGTGACCAGCAGCTGGGCAAAATTGTACCGGGTGAAAAAGAGAAGCTTGAGGATGAGGGCGGCAAAAATGATCTCATCCAGACGGAGATTAGCCCAGTCGGAAAGCTGGGAAAAAATCAGCCGGAACTGGGTGTTGAAGAAGGTGACTTCCACCAGCAGCGCCGCCAGGGCCAGGCCGTAAAGGAATACCCCTCCCTTTTGGCGCAGGGGCTGCCACCGGTCCACCCAGAGCATCTTCCCGGGGGAGGCAAAGGAGGCCAGCTCCGTCAGGGGCGTTTTCTGCCACAGGGCAGTGATGAGAAACAGGGCGGTGGCGGCAGCCAGCCCGGCCAGCAGCAGGTTGCAGTAGGTAAAATACATGATGTCGCTCCCTTACTTGGATTCCCTTTCAGTATACAGGGGAGGGGAGAAATAATCAAGGCGGAAGGAACCGGGCCATCCCCTTGTATTTCCCGCCGCCGGACGGTATAATAGCCCTGAAGGAGATTTTTCCGGTCACGGTCGTTTTTCCTGTGCCGGAGGAAATGATATTATAAAGGAAATCCGGCGGCAGTCGGGGAGGGAGAAACGTAAGGATGCACAATAATCAGAAGGGCGTAGCCCTGTTTCAGGTCCTGTCCGACGGGGCGTTGATATTCCTGTCCTACTTCCTGGCGGTCTGGATCCGCTTCGTGTGGCTGGACGGGGTCATGACCCAATTTGATCTCTGGACCCCTCAGGCCATTCTGGCAGCCGGAATTTACAGTGCTGCCATGGTGGTGGTGTTCTACCTGGCGCAGCTCTATGAATCCTTCCGGTTTGCCCACGTGGAAAAGGAACTGGTGCGGGTGGCTGCCCTCAACGGAGTAGGGGCCCTCATCCTTATGTCCTTCCTCTACATCTTCCGGATGGAGCAGATCTCCCGGCTGGCGGTCTTCCTGTTCTGGCTCATCTCCACCCTCCTGGTGGGAATCAAGCGGCTGGTGCTGAAGGGAATTCTGAACCGGTTCCGGGCCAAAGGGTATAACCAGCGCCATGTGGTGGTGGTGGGGTGCGGCCATCTGGCCCGGCAGTATGTGAAGGATATCCGGGAGAATCCACACTACGGTGTGGTGGTGGACGGCTATGTAGGCCGGAGCGTCCGCCCCGACATGGGGAAAAGCCTGGGAGAGTACGAGGCTCTGGGGACCATCCTGGAGGAAAACCAGGTGGACGAACTGGTGGTAGCCCTGGAACCGGAGGAGGTCCGGTTCATGACCTCTACCCTGGCAGCTGCCGACAAGGAGGGGGTCCGGCTGAGCATCGTCCCCTTCTACAATGACTATATCCCGCCCCATCCCACCATTGAGGCGGTGGGAAACAGCCGGCTCATCAATATGCGGGCCACCCCCCTGGACCGGGCCGGGAATGCCCTCCTCAAGCGGAGCATGGATATTTTTGGGTCTTTGGTCCTGATCGTCCTCACCAGCCCCATCATGCTGGCGGTAGCCATTGGGGTGAAGCTAAGCAGCCCGGGCCCCGTCCTCTTCTGCCAGGAACGGGTGGGGAAAAACAAGAAAAATTTCAAGATGCTGAAGTTCCGCAGTATGCGGATCACCGGAACCGAGGATACTGGCTGGAGCACCGACCGGGATCCCCGGAAAACCAAATTCGGCAGCTTTATCCGGAAATGCAGCCTGGACGAGCTGCCCCAGTTCTTCAATGTGCTGAAAGGGGAAATGAGCCTCATTGGCCCCCGGCCGGAGGTCCCCTTCCATGTGAGCCACTTTAAGGAGGAGATCCCCCTCTACCTGGTCCGGCAGCAGGTCCGCCCCGGCATCACCGGATGGGCCCAGGTGAACGGCCTGCGGGGGGACACCAGCATTGAGGAGCGGGTGAAGTACGACATCTGGTATATTGAAAACTGGAGCCTGGGCCTGGACCTGAAGATCATCTGGAAAACTGCTTTTGGCGG
Source organism: uncultured Clostridia bacterium (assembly GCA_944387325.1). Classification (GTDB taxonomy): domain Bacteria; phylum Bacillota; class Clostridia; order Oscillospirales; family Ruminococcaceae; genus CALXEN01. The sequence continues at coordinate 5,990 of CALXEN010000139.1, forward strand.
GATGATCAACAACGAAAAGGTGGGCCCGGCAGGAAAAAAGAAAAATCCGTCCTGAACAGGATCGCATAGCCCTTCAAAGCAGACCGCCGTGGACTATCACGGCGGTCTGCTGCATTTTTCCGGTATTGAAAAGGAAGGGGGAAAATAGTATACTAGATAATGTGTAACTATATCCTGCAAAGGGGGAGAGCCCATGGAAGGTCCGGTCCGGGTAGCGCTGGTGCTTAACCGCATGGACAGCGGCGGCATTGAAGCCGTAGTCATGAACTATTGCCGGAGGATAGACTCCGGGCGGGTGGCATTCACCTTGTTTGTCTGTCGGGACAGTCTGCTGCCCCAGCGGGAGGAGCTGGAGAAGCTGGGGATCCCGGTCTGCCTCATCCCTCCCTATACCCATGTGGGAGAGTATCAGAGAACCCTTCTCCGGGAGTTCCGGGAAGGACGGTTCGACATTGTCCATGCCCATCTCAACACCATGTCGGTTTTCCCCCTTTTTGCTGCCTGGCGGGCGGGGATCCCGGTACGGATTTGCCACAACCATACCACCGCTCATTGGGGAGAGGGAAAGAAGACCTTTTTGAAATACCTGCTCCGCCCCTTTAACAAGATTTTTGCCACCCATTATTTTGCCTGCAGTCGATTTGCCGGCGAATGGATGTTTGGAAAAAGTACATTTGAAAAGGGACGGGTCCGGGTGATGACCAACGCCATCGACGCTGAAGTGTTTTCCTATGATCCGGCGGCCCGGGAGCGGCTGAGGAGGGAACTGAAGATCCCTGCGGATGCAAAGGTGGTGGGCCACGTCGGCCGTCTGACCTACCAGAAGAATCAGGAATTTCTTTTCAGGCTGACGGCAGAGCTGGAGCGCCGGGGCATCCGGGCGTTCCTGCTGCTGGTGGGCGGAGGAGAGATGGAAGGGGAACTGCGGGAAAAAGTTCGGGCCATGGGCCTGGAAGCGCAGGTGATTTTTGCGGGCGTCCGGGAGGACGTGGCAAAGACCTACTCCGCCATGGATCTGTTCTGCCTGCCCAGCTATTATGAAGGATTCGGACTGGTGGCGCTGGAGGCACAGGCATCCGGGCTGCCCTGTATCTGTTCCATGCAGGTGCCGGGAGAGGTCCTGGAAAATGAGACCTCCTGCCGTGTCCCCATTGAGGGGGATACGGCGCCGGCCCGATGGGCGGACCTGGCGGAACGGTATCTTAAGCTGTCCCGCACAGCGGGGACAGGCCTGGACCCGCAGTACTCCATTGCTGCGGCAGCCGGGGAGATGCAGCGGTGGTATGAGCAGACCGCCGGGAAGAAATAACGCAGGAAGGTGGAAGAGCGTATGAGTAAGCTGCCTCTGGTCACGGTAGTGGTGCCGGTGTACAATGTGGGAAAATATCTGGAGGCCAGTGTGAAAAGCCTTCTGGCCCAGGACTATCCCAGCCTGGAGATCCTGCTGGTGGATGACGGTTCCACCGACGGCAGCGGCGAGATCTGCGACCGGTTTGCGGCGGAAGATCCCCGGGTGAGAGTACTGCACCAGAAAAATCAAGGCCAGGCAGCTGCCCGCAACCACGGTGTGGCTCGGGCCAGGGGAGAGTATACTGCCTTCATAGACAGCGACGATTATGTGGCGCCCAATTATATCTCCTATATGGCAGAGATCATGGGCCGGGAAGCGGCACAGATCGGGATCTGCGATCTGTCCCAGTGTATGCCGGGACAGGAGTGGCGACCGGTGATCCGGGAGGAAGTGCGGGTGATGGATGCTCCGCAGGCCCTGGAAACTATGTTTTACCAGCGGGATTTTACCACCTCTCCCTGCTGTAAGCTGTATCCCACAGCCTGGCTGCGGGAGATCCCCTTTCCGGAAGGACGCATCCACGAGGACCTGGCCACAGTCTATAAGCTGCTGGCCCGGGCAGACAGGGTGGCTTACGGCCCCAGTGTTCTGTACTGCTATATCCAGCGAAAGGGAAGCACCGAGCACAGCGGTTTTTCCGTGAAAACTTTTGACCACAAGACCAGCGCTGACGAGCTGTACGCTTTTGTGGAGGCCCATTACCCGCAGATCCTCCCGGCGGCGGTCTGCCGCCGGTTCAGCGCCTACTGCCAGGTGATCGGACGGATGGGCCGTGAACCGGGATACCGGCAGGAAAAGCAGGACCTGTGGAAGCAGATCTGCCGGGACCGGTGGCAGGTGTTGGGGAATACCCGTGCACGGACCAAAAACCGGCTGGCTGCTCTGCTGACCCTGCTGGGACCGCAGGTATTTGTCCGGATTTACGCAAAGGTCTGCGGATAAGGAGAGGAGGACGGGGATGAGAACCGTATCCATCATCACCCCCTTTTACAAGGGAAATGAACATATGCCGGCCCTCTTCCAGACGGTCCGGGAAAATGCCCAAAGCTGCAAGGCCCAGAACATTGCCCTGGAGCTGGTGCTGGTGAATGACAGCCCCGGAGTCAGGATGGAATTGCCGGAGGGGCCCCGGGATTTTTCTCTGGTCACTTTAGAGAATCCGAAGAATAGCGGCATCCATGCCTCCCGGATCCACGGGCTGGCCAAGGCCACCGGCGATTATATCCTTATGCTGGATCAGGACGATCTCCTGGAACCGGACGGGATCCTCTCCAATATGAACTGTCTGGGAGAGGCAGATGCAGTGCTGGGAAACGGGTATATGAAATATCCGGACCGTCAGGAGATCATCTACAAAAATAAGCTGTATCAGAGTTTTATCAACAATCTGACGGTGCTGCTGGCCTATGGGGACACAGTCATGTCGCCGGGACAGTGCATCATCCGGAAGGAAGCCTTTCCCAAAGGCTGGCTGGAACGGCCCCTGCAGCTGAACGGGGCGGACGATGAACTCCTCTGGATCATGATGCTTCTGGAGGGACGGAGGTTTTCCATCAATCCCCGGGTGGTCTACTGGCATATGGACACCGGCCACAACACCTCCTATGACTTCCGGCAGATGGCCAACTCTGCCCTGGAGGGGTGCGGTACCCTCCGGGAGACCACGCCCATCACCCCTGCCCAGATGAAAACCTTCGTGCGGCGGCGGAAGATCAAGGCGGCCCGGTACGGGGCCAGCCGGGGGAAAAAGCTGCTGCTGGGGCTCCGAAATCCGGACCTGTCCCTCTACATTACCGCAGTGAAAGTGATAAAAAGCCTGGGCGGCATGAAGTAAGGAGCAAGAAATTTTATGGCAGAACTGAACCAACATCCGGAGCAGGTAAAGGTCATTGCCTTCTACCTGCCCCAATACCATGCCATCCCTGAAAATGATAAAAGCTGGGGGAAGGACTTCACCGAGTGGACCAACACCAAAAAGGCGGTGCCCCTCTTCGAGGGACACTACCAGCCCAAGACCCCTCTGAACGAAAACTATTACTCTCTCCTGGACCCGGCCACCCGCCAGTGGCAGAGCCAGCTGGCAAAAAAATACGGGGTATGGGGCTTGTGCTACTATCACTACTGGTTCAAGGACGGCAAACAGCTGTTGGAAAAACCGGCAGAGATGATGCTGCAGGAACCACAGGTGGACACCCCCTTCTGCTTCTGCTGGGCCAATGAAAACTGGGCCAGACGGTGGGACGGAGGAAATAAGGAAATCATCGTGGAGCAGGATTACGGGGAGGAGGAGGACTGGGAAAAGCATTTCCGGTACCTGACCCGGTTCTTCCGGGACTCCCGGTACATTACCTGGAACGGCCGCCCGGTGCTGGTAATTTACCGGCCCGAGATCATCCCCCGCCTGGAGGAGATGCTGGCCTACCTGCGCCGCCGGGCAGGGGAAGAAGGATTCGGAGGACTGGAAGTGATGTTCCAGCATCCCGCCTACCTGCATGAGCCCAACTACAAGGAGGAACTCTGCGACCATTATATCGCCTTTGAGCCCGCCTACACCTGGATGGACCCCAACGATCCGTGGATGAAGACCAAAAATCTCATCAAAAGGCTGCTGGGCAAGGGAATGTCCCAGAAGATCGTGGAGGCCCGCCACCAGAACCAGACCCTGGAACTGCCGGACTATGATAAGACCTGGAAGGTCATTCTCCACCGGAAGTTCCCCTCGGAAAAATTTCTCTGGGGTGCCTTCGTAAACTGGGACAATACCCCCCGAAACAAGGCTGGCCTGGCCTATCGGAACTGGGCTCCGGAAAAATTCCGGGTGTACTTTGCCCGGCTGGTGAAAAAAGTCCGTTCCTCCCCCCAGGCAAATCTGATTTTTATCAACGCCTGGAATGAGTGGGGAGAGGGTTGCTATCTGGAACCGGATGAAAGGTACGGGTACAGCTACCTGGAAGCGGTCCGGGACGGTTTGAACCAGTAAGGCCGGAAGAGGACTGAGGCCCCGGAAGGAGAAAAGGAATGCGAAACCCAAGAAATATCATGATCGTCCTTCTGGCGGTGCTCCTCTGCTTCAGCGTGGGGGGCAACGTTTATCTTCTGAACCATCTGGGGGATACCATCCAGTACACGGTGGTGCAGGAGCCCTACTACCACGAATACCAGGAGAGTGTGCCGTACGGCGGCCCGGGAGAAAGCAAGGGTGAACTGCGGGTGCTCTATGTGGGCAACTCCATCACCCAGCACGCCCCCTGCGATTACTGGTGGGGAGATTGGGGAATGGCTGCCTCCAGCCGGGAGAAGGACTATGTCCATCAGCTGGGGGAGATGCTCAGCGGAGAATACGATGTTTCTTATTCTCTGTCCCAGCTGTCCCAGTGGGAGATTATGGGCCATGACCGTCACGAAGCCCTCCAGCTGCTGGACGGCGAAATGAAAAATGAATTTGACCTGGTGGTAGTTCAGCTGGGGGAGAATATTCCCCAAGGGGATACCACCTTTTCCACCGATTTTAGGGACCTGATCGCCTATGTTCAGAGTCTCCAGGAAGTGAAGATTTACGTGCTGGCTAATTTTTGGGCCGACGAGGAGGTAGACTGTGCCAAGCAGGCGGCCTGTGACGGAGACTCCGTGATCTGGGTCAGCCTGGACGGTGCACTGGAGTGCACCGTGGGGAAAGGAGCACTGGTGGAAGGGCTGGACGGGGAGCAGCATACCATAGATCATGACGGGGTGGCAAAACATCCCGGGGATCAGGGTATGACCGCCATCGCCCAGCGGTTGTATGATGCCATGACGGCGGCCTGAAATGGCCTTTGGAGGACAAAAGAAGTTGGGGAATCAATCTGATACCGGGCGTAACATTCAAAAAAATACCATATTCAATTTTATTAAGACAGGGTCCAGCATCCTGTATCCCCTTATTGTTTTTCCCTACACCTCCCGGGTGCTGGGAGCAGCAGGCTTGGGGAAGGTGAATTTCGGCAACTCCATCATTAACTATTTCAGCATGATGGCTACCCTTGGGGTCACCGCCTACGCCGTGCGGGAGTGCAGCCGGGCCCGCCGGGACAAAGAACAGTTGGGCAAGGTGGCCAGCCAGATCTTTTCCATCAACCTTTGCACCACCGTCATTGCGTATCTGGCTTTGGCGGTCTGCCTGACGGTTTCTTCCTCCCTGGAGGGGTATACCACCCTGATCTGGGTACAGAGTATTTCCATCCTTTTCACCACTCTGGGGGCGGATTGGCTGAATACCGCCATGGAAGATTTTCGGTATATTACCATCCGCACCTGCCTGTTTCAGGTGTTGGCCTTGACTATGCTGTTCCTTTGCGTGAAACAGCCGGAGGACTATCTTCTCTACGCCGTCACCGGTGTAATTTCCTCCAGCGGGGCCAACCTGATGAACATCTTCTATCGGCGGCGGTATTGCCGGGTGGGATTTACCTTTCGCATGAACTGGCGCCGCCACCTTCCTCCCATCATGCTCCTTTTCGCCATGATGCTGTCCCAGACCATCCTCAACAGTCTGGACACCACCATGCTGGGCCTTTTACAGGGAGATTACCAGGTGGGACTGTACGGAGCAGCCTGGAAGATCAACAATATTGTCAGCCAGGTGGTGGCCTCCATTGCCTGGGTGGTCATGCCGGGACTCAGCGAACAGTTTGCCAAAAAAGATTATGACCAGGTGAACCGGCTCCTCCGAGGAGCTGCCCTGTTTACGGCAGTGCTGGGGGTGCCCTGTGTGGTGGGGCTGGTGTCCATCCCCGGGGAGATCCTCTTCGTGGCCGGAGGGGAGGAATATCTGGCGGCGGCCAATATCCTGCGGCTGCTGACCATCTCCATGGCTATGAGCTTTGTCACCGGCATCTATGGCAATATGATTTTGCTTCCCTCCGGACGGGAGGGGCAGTTTATGGTGGCCTGCATCGCAGCCTCGGTGGTGAACGCCCTGACCAACTACTGGCTTATCCCCATTCTGGGGGGAGAGGGGGCTGCCTTGGCCACCGTGGTTTCCACCGTGGTGATCCTTGTAATCACCACCTGGCGTATTGAAAAGGAGATTCGGTTCCAGAACCTGCGAGCCATGCTGGGAGCACCCCTGGCGGGGGGAGCAGGGATCTTCCTGTGGTGTATGGCCTGCAAACTGCTGACGGGAAATCTGTGGCTCCGCACCGGACTGGCCGTAGCCGGCAGCGGTCTCATTTATTTGGCGGCCCTGGCACTTATGAAGCATGAATTCTACATCGAGCAGATCCGGCCGGTGCTGGGTAAGATCATGGCCCGGGCTGGCTGGGACAGATAAAGGAAGGAATAAACAATGGAATACCGGGAATTGCCCGTGGTGACAGAACTGAAGAAAACCGCAGAGAAGGCCATGGGAAAAAGAAATCTTCCCAGAGCCATGGCAGCCATCGCAGTGGCGGCAGAAATTTTGTACCGCTATAACCAAATCTATTGGGACCCCCGGCTGGAGGAAATGACGGTGACCCTGTCAGAAACGTATCTTCAATCGCCGCCACCGCCGGAGGAACAGGAAAGCACGCCCCGGCGGGTCCTGTTCTATGACGGGTTCGGCTTTGATGGCCGGGGCCTGGTACTGGTATTCCTGAAAGCTCTGGTGAAGGCGGGTTTCCAGGTGACCTATGTAACAGTAGGCCACGCCCGGGGCAATCAACCCCGGCTGGACGGAGTACTGAAAAATACCGGCACCCGGAAAATTTATCTGGACACCGGGCGGGAGAGGAAAGCCACTTTGCTGGCCCTGGATCACGCCTTCCGGGAAGTCCGGCCCCAGGTGGCCTTTTTCTACACCCTGCCCTACGATGTACCGGGGGCCATGGTATTCCACCGGTGGCAGGGGACCTGCCGGCGGTATCAGATCGATTTGACTGACCACGCCTACTGGCTGGGGAAATGCGCCTTTGACCGGTGCCTTTCCCTGCGGAGCCTGGGCGCCTCCATTGCGGTACACTACCGGGAGATCTCCCGGGAAGATATTCGGATGCTGCCCTACTACGCCCCCATTGACAAAACCATCCCCTTTGAGGGATTCCCCTTCCCGGAGGAGGACGGACCGGTGATTTTTAGCGGCGGGGCTCTCTACAAGACGCTGGGAGACCCCCAACTGGAATATTATAAAATGGTGCATAGCCTGCTGGAGGATCATCCGGATGCACGGTTCCTTTATGCCGGCACCGGGGATGACAGCCAGCTCAAGGTGCTGGAAGGAGCGTTCCCCGGACGGGTGTTCCATATCCCCGAGCGGAAGGACCTGTATCAGGTGCTGCGCCACTGTACCCTCTATCTCAACACCTATCCCATGTTCGGGGGAATGATGATGAACTACGCAGCCCTGGCAGGACGGCCCCCGCTTACCTTAAAGCATGACCACGATGCGGACGGTCTCCTCTTTGACCAGGACAAGCTGGGAGTGGAGTTTGACACCCCCCAGGAACTGCTGAAGGAAGCCCACTGCCTCCTCACTGACCCGGATTACCGGGCCCGGCGGGAACAGGAGTTACAGGGATGCGTCATCACCGAGGAACGGTTTACGGCCCAGCTGGCCCGGCTGGTGGAGGAGGATACCACCGAGTTTGCGGTTGACACCCCCTTTGTGGATACCACTCGGTTCCGGCAGGAGTATCTGGAGCGTTTTGACGTTGCCAAAGAAACCACCTTGCCCTTTGGAGACAGGATCAATCTTTGTCTGCTGCGGCAGTACCCGCTGCGCTGGGTACAGGGGTATTGGCGGAGAAAAAGGGGACAGGAGTAATGTCCCCCAAAAGACCCCAGGCGCTGAAAGATCTAAGCAAAAGCAGGAGCAGCACGGCGTTCGCCGTGCTGCTCCTGCTTTGTTCTGGCTGGAACCGCACTGATAAAAGCCGACAAAAAGGGTGATCCATCCCCTGCAGGGAAAGGCAGGACCGGCATTTCCGGGGAACATTGTTGGCTCAGGAAATATTTCCGGAAAAGAGGGGGATATCTCCCATAAATCTTGAAAGGAGAGGGCTGGGTATGGTATAATGCCAAAATAGGGTTATTGTGTAACATTGAGCCTGTACAGGCGAAGCAGAGGAAAGGAGAAAGCCCATGAAGGTGGTAATTCTGGCAGGCGGGTTCGGGACCCGGATCAGCGAGGAAAGCCAGTATAAGCCAAAGCCTATGATCGAGATCGGCGGAATGCCGATCCTTTGGCATATTATGAAGGAATACTCCTACTACGGATACAATGAGTTTATCGTCTGCGCCGGATACAAGCAGCATATGATTAAGGAATGGTTCGCTGATTATTTCCTCCATACCAGCGATATTACCTTTGACTTTACCCATGGACAAAACGAGATGGTGGTCCACAACCATCATGCAGAGCCCTGGCGGGTGACGGTGGTGGATACGGGCCTTCACACCATGACCGGCGGCCGGATCAAGCGAGTACAGCCCTACGTGGGGAATGAGACCTTTATGATGACCTACGGAGACGGCGTCTGTGACGTGGACATTTCCAAGCTGGTGGCATTCCACAAAGCCCACGGGAAGATCGCCACCCTTACGGCGGTTCAGCAGGAACAGCAGAAGGGGGTCCTGGACGTGGGAGGCGACAACGCCGTGCGGTCCTTCCGGGAAAAGAAAGCCTCTGACGGGGCGCTGATCAATGCAGGGTATATGGTACTGGAACCGGCTATCTTTGATTATCTGGACGGGGACGCCTGTGTGTTTGAACAGACTCCCATGGAGAAGCTGGCCCGTCAGGGAGAATTGATGAGTTTTACCCACAGGGGATTCTGGCAGTGTATGGACAATGCCCGTGAGAAGGCGGAGCTGGAAAAGCTGCTGGAGAAAAAGATGGCGCCCTGGAAAAAATGGGAGGATTGAAAATGGCTTTTTACGGCCCTGACTTTTTCCGGGGGAAAAGGGTATTTGTCACCGGGCATACCGGTTTCAAGGGGAGCTGGCTCTCCAAGATGCTGGTCATGGCCGGGGCCCGGGTCACCGGGTACAGCCTGGAGCCCCCCACCCAGCCCAACCTTTTTGAGCGGACGGGGCTGGAGGAGCAGATGGACAGCGTGATAGGGGATATCCGGGATATGGAATCCCTTTGGGCAGCTTTCGAGAGGGCGCAGCCCGAGATCGTCCTGCATCTGGCAGCCCAGCCCATTGTGCGGGACAGCTACAAGGATCCCCGGTACACTTACGAGACCAACGTTATGGGCACCGTAAACATCCTGGAGTGCGTACGCAAAAGTGACCGTGTCAGGTCTTTCCTCAATGT
>CALXEN010000140.1 GCA_944387325.1 uncultured Clostridia bacterium
TGAGCTTCAGGGTCTCCAGACCAAAGTAATCGTCGATGTCACGGCCGTTGATGGTGATCTTACCGGTACCGTTGTAGACACGAACACGGGCAACAGAATGCTTACGACGGCCGGTGCCGTAGAAGTAGGATTTGGACTCGTACATATTCAATTGCCTCCCTTATCAAATTTCAACTGCTTCGGGCTTCTGGGCAGCATGGTCATGCTGAGCGCCCTTGTAGCAGTGCAGGCGGGTCATGGCCTTAGCGCCCAGGCTGTTGCTGGGAACCATGCCCTTGACGGCAATGTACATTGCCTTGTCGCTGTTCTCGGCCATGAGGGTCTTGTACTGGGTCTCCTTGAGACCGCCGATCCAACCGGAATGGGTGCGATAGTACTTCTTCTCCAGCTTCTTGCCGGTGAGGACAGCCTTATCGGTGTTGATGATGACTACGAAGTTGCCGCAGTCAACATTGGGGGTGTAATCGACCTTGTTCTTGCCACGCAGCAGCACAGCGGCCTTGGCAGCGGTACGGCCCAGGGGCTTGCCGGCTGCATCAATGACGAACCACTTGCGCTCGACCTGTGCGGGCTTTACCAAAGTAGTGCTCATATTGGTGTTCCTCCACATATAATCTTCTCTATCGGATCAAGCGGCAAAGAGGGCCGCTTTTTGACAGCAAATTGATTATATCCAACCGCCGGGGCAAAGTCAATACTTTTTCTCTTTCATTTTGATTTATTTTTAAATCCCTCTTTTATCCTCTTCTATTCTCTCGGTTTCTCTCGTTTTCTCGGATGGCAATTTTAAAAAATCCCGGTCTTTTTCTTTCCGCCATTCTGCCAGAAATTTTGTTTTGGTTTTTGTGTACTTTGCCGGGAAGATTTGCTATAATACATTATAAGTCAAACCAAGGAGGGCGGCAGGTGCAGCGTTTGGAAGGGCTGGCCCGAAAGGCCATTCAGGATTATGAAATGATACAGCAGGGAGACCGGGTCTGTGTGGGCGTCTCCGGTGGGAAGGACAGTGTGGCCCTGGTCACCGCCCTGGCCCATCTGCGGCGGTACCTGGGGCGGGAGTTCTCCCTGGTGGCCCTGACCCTGGACCCCCGGTTCGGAGGCCAGCCCACCGACTACTCTCCCCTGTTGGACTACTTTGCCCGGCTAGGGGTGGAGTATCACATCCAGTCCACCGACATCGGCCAGATCGTTTTTGAGGAGCGGAAGGAATCCAACCCCTGCGCCCTCTGTGCCAAGTTCCGCCGGGGGATGCTCCACAACAAGGCCAAGGAACTGGGCTGCAACAAAGTTGCCCTGGGGCACCATCTGGATGACGCCATCGAGACCTTTTACATGAACCTGTGGAAGGAAGGGCGGATCGGCTGCTTCCGACCGGTGACCTACCTGTCCCGGAAAGATATCACCATCATCCGGCCCTTCATCCTGGCCACCGAGGCCGATGTGCGCCGTGCGGTGGCCAGGGGCGGGCTGCCGGTGGTAAAAAGCCGCTGCCCCGTGGATGGCCACACCACCCGGGAATCCGCCAAGACGTTTGTGGAAGAGATGACCCGAAAGGATAAAGCCTTCCGGCAGAAGACCCTGACCGCTCTTCAGGACAGCGGCATCGACGGCTGGGCCCCCGTCCACACCGGACGGATGAAAGACCTGACACTCCAGGAGGAATCCTATGACATTATTTGAAAAACATTGCTGGACGGAGATCGACCTGGATGCCCTCCGCCATAACTATGCAGAGGTAGCCAAGATGGCGGGGGATACCCCGGTATGTGCCGTGGTGAAAGCGGATGCCTACGGTCACGGCGACCTGGCGGCGGCCCGGATCCTGGCGGACTGCGGCGCCGCCTGGTTTGCGGTGAGCAACCTGCGGGAGGGCATCCGGCTGCGGAAGGGCGGCATCACCCAGCCCATCCTCATCCTGGGTCATGTGACCCCCCAGCTGGCTCCCCAGCTGACAGAGTACCGGCTGACGGTGGCCCTGCCTAGTCTGGAATGGGCCCAGGCAGCCAGTGCCGCCGCCTGTCAGGCGGGGGTGACGGTGAACTGCCATCTCAAGCTGGACACCGGCATGGGGCGGATCGGCTTCTCCCTGCGGGGAGATCTGGGCCGGGAACTGGAACAGATTCTGGCCGCCTCCCGGCTACCGGGGCTCCATATCACCGGGGCCTTCCAGCATTTCTCGGTGGCGGACAGCACCGAGGAATCCAATCTGGCTTACACCGACACCCAGAAGATGCTCTTCGATCTGGCGGTAAAGGAACTGCGGGCCGCCGGGCTAACCCTGGACTGTGTCCATGCCGCTAACAGCGCCGCCCTGGCCCTGCATCCGGACTGGAAATACAGTCTGGTCCGGGCGGGGATCGTCCTCTACGGTGCCTGGCCCAGCGACCAGGTCCCCCTGCCCCGGCTGCGGCAGGTAATGACCTTGAAAACCATCGTCACCCACCTGAAATCCGTGGAACCTGGGCGGTCCATCAGTTACGGCCGGACCTACCAAAGTCCCATTCACGGGAAGATCGCCACCCTGGCCGCCGGATACGCCGACGGGTATCCCCGGCTCCTCTCCAACCTGGGGGTGGTGACCATCCACGGCATCGCCGCCCCGGTGGTGGGCCGGGTTTGCATGGACCAGTTGATGGTGGATGTGACCCATATTCCCGACGTGGCACTGGGGGACGAGGCAGTCCTTTTCGGACCGGGACAGGCGGGAGACGACGTGGAGGCGGTGGCCGCAAAGGCCGGCCTCATCTCTTACGAGGTTCTGTCCCAGATCAACCGGCGGGTCCCCCGGGTCTACCTGGAAAACGGACAGGTGACCCAGGTGCTGGACTACCTGGATCCCACAGCATAAAATCAAGGAGGAGACCCCTTTGGATCAGAAAAATATTCGGAATTTTTGCATCATTGCCCACATTGACCACGGCAAATCCACCCTGTCCGACCGGATCCTGGAAAAGACCCACAGCGTGGACCAGCGGCGGATGGAGGATCAGCTTCTGGACGACATGGAACTGGAGCGGGAACGGGGCATCACCATCAAGGCCCGGGCTGTGACCATGGATTATACCGCCCAGGACGGCCAGACCTATCAGCTGAACCTCATTGACACCCCCGGCCACGTGGACTTCAGTTACGAGGTGAGCCGGAGCCTGGCCGCCTGTGAGGGTGCGGTGCTGGTGGTGGATGCCAGCCAGGGGGTGGAAGCCCAGACCCTGGCCAACACCTATCTGGCCCTGGAGCACGATCTGGAGCTGGTTCCCATCCTGAACAAGATCGACCTGCCCAGCGCCGACCCGGACCGGGTGGCCCAGGAGGTGGAGGACGTCATCGGTCTCCCCTGCCTGGATGCTCCCCGGGTATCGGCCAAGCTGGGGATCGGCATTGAAGATGTGCTGGAGCGGGTGGTGGCCGAAATCCCCGCCCCCAAGGGAGACCCCAATGCTCCTCTGAAGGCCCTGATCTTCGACAGAGTCTATGACAGCTACCAAGGGGTCATTGTATACATCCGGGTAATGGAGGGGACTGTAAAGGCCGGAGACACCATCAAGATGATGAGCACCGGGGCCACCTTCCAGCTGGTGGAGGTAGGCCATATGGGAGCCACGGAATTGAGCCCCGCCCCCCAGCTTTCCGCCGGGGAGGTAGGATACCTCACCGCCAGCATCAAGACGGTGCGGGACACCCGGG